>JAKBCM010000036.1 GCA_021807845.1 Pseudomonadota bacterium | reverse complement strand
AATTACAACAATCTTTAAACATGATTTCAGAAGAAGGGGGCATTCTCATCTACTTACGTCAAGAAGGAAGAGGGATTGGACTTGCGAATAAACTCAAAGCGTATGCGCTTCAAGAACAAGGTTATGACACTGTAGATGCAAATGTGCAATTGGGGCTTCCGATTGATAATCGAGATTATGCCGTGGCTTTCCAAATCTTAAAGCATTTAGGAGTGGGGGTGATTCGATTGTTAACCAACAATCCTTTTAAAGTGGAGGCAATCACCCATTTTGGGGTTAAAGTGAGTGAACGGATCCCCTTGGCTGTTGCGCCTACTGCTGAAAATCGAGCTTACTTGAAGACCAAACAAGAAAGATTAGGGCATATATTAGCCATTGACTAGGAGACCTTGTGAACGACGATAGAAAAAAGCCAGATGAATCTTTGCATGCTCCTTTTGCACTAGCCATTGTTGTGAGTCAGTTCAACTCTAAAATTACGGAAGCTTTACTTGAAGGGGCTATATCATACCTTCAAAGGCGCGGTTTTAGTGTAGAAGACATCACAGTGGTCCATGTGCCAGGTGCGGTGGAAATTCCACTTGTTGCACAACGACTGGCTAAAAAGAATAGGTATGGCGCGATCATAGCCCTGGGAGCAGTGATTCGTGGTGAAACCACCCACTATGATTACGTTTGTAAGCAAGTGAGTGATGGTTGTCAAGCTGTTTCTCTAAAGTATGATATCCCTGTGATTTTTGGTGTATTAACCACTGAAAACGAAGCCCAAGCTTATGAACGTACAGGAGGAATTCATGGGCATAAAGGGATAGCTGCTGCAGAGACTGCACTTCAAATGTATGACATTTTACAAGGGTTATGAAAAATATGATGACTAATTATATTTTCATCACAGGAGGAGTTGTTTCTTCTCTGGGTAAGGGCATTGCAGCGGCCTCTCTTGCGGCTATTTTAGAGGCCCGAGGGCTTAGAGTGACCCTCATTAAGCTTGATCCTTACATTAACGTTGATCCTGGAACCATGAGTCCTTTTCAGCATGGAGAAGTATTTGTGACCCATGATGGGGCAGAAACTGATTTGGATCTCGGTCATTATGAACGTTTTGTTAGAACAACTGCGACAAAGCTCAACAATTTTACCTCCGGAAAAATATATGAGAATGTGATTAAAAAAGAAAGGCGAGGGGATTATTTAGGGGGCACTGTGCAGGTGATTCCTCATATCACCAATGAAATTAAGCGCTGCATCAAACTGGGGGCGGATAATTATGATGTGGCGATGGTCGAAATCGGTGGGACTGTAGGCGACATAGAGTCTTTGCCGTTTCTTGAAGCGATTCGACAAATGCGTATAGAGTTTGGCTCACAACGTACTTTGTTTATCCATCTCACCTTAGTGCCTTATATCCCTACATCCGGCGAAACGAAGACCAAACCTACGCAGCACTCAGTGAAAGAATTGCGCTCCATTGGGATCCAGCCTGATATCTTGATCTGTCGTTCTGAAAAACCGTTGTCAACCCATGACAGAGCAAAAATAGCTTTGTTTACCAATGTGGAAAAAGAAGGCGTGATTTCATTGATGGATGCGAAAAGTATTTATCAAATACCGATGATTTTACATGAGCAGGGATTAGATGAAATTGTTGTTAAAAAACTAGGCTTAAGTTTGAAGCCCGCTGATCTTTCTGAATGGCAACAAGTGGTCAAAGCGCAAGCCATACAAACAATGACTGTCAAAGTAGCTATGGTTGGTAAATACACCGAGTTAAATGATGCTTATAAATCTATTAATGAAGCACTCATCCACGCAGGAATTCACACTGAAACACGAGTGGAAATCATGTATATTGATGCTGAATTGATAGAAACGCATGGTGTGTCATTGTTGGATACTGCGGATGCGGTCTTGATCCCTGGAGGATTTGGTCCACGTGGGATAGAGGGAAAAATAAAGGCCATTCAATATGCACGCGAAAATAAGGTGCCATTTTTAGGGATTTGTTTGGGTCTACAAACAGCTGTGATAGAGTTTGCTCGACATGTGGCAGGGCTTTCTGGTGCTAATTCTACTGAGTTTGACAAAGAAACCTCTTATCCTGTCATTGGTTTAATCAGTGAGTGGATGGATGTGGATGGTCAAGTGAATCTTCGCAATGAAGAGAGTGATTTGGGCGGGACCATGCGTCTGGGCGCGCAGTTATGTAATTTGGAGCCTGATTCCTTAGCTATGAAGGTCTATGAAAGAGCACAAATTGTAGAGCGGCATAGGCATCGTTATGAGGTGAACAATCGATTTATTGAATCGTTGGTGGCACAAGGCCTTATCATTTCTGGGCGATCTGCGGATAATACGTTGGTAGAAATGATAGAGTTAGAGGATCACCCATGGTTTCTAGCCTGCCAATTTCATCCAGAATTTACGTCTACTCCAAGAGATAGTCATCCATTATTTAAACAATTTATCCTTGCAGCCCGTCGTTTTCATCAACAAAAAGGATAGCTATGAAACTATGTGGTTTTGAGGTGGGACTAGAGTCACCTTTATTTCTAATCGCAGGACCTTGTGTGATTGAAAGCGAAGCGTTGGCTCTTGAGACAGCTGGATATCTTAAGGAGATCTGTTCAAGCCTTTCCATACCGTTTATCTATAAGTCTTCTTTTGATAAAGCCAATCGCTCCTCTATGGGGAGTTATCGTGGTCCTGGTTTTGAAAAAGGTCTCTTGATTCTTGAAAAAGTGAAACAGCAAATTGGTGTTCCTGTATTGACTGATGTGCATGAAGATACACCTTTGCCAGAGGTGGCGAGTGTGGTTGATGTTTTACAAACGCCTGCTTTTTTGTGTCGTCAAACGAATTTTATCCAAAATGTAGCGTCTATGAATAAACCCATGAACATTAAAAAAGGGCAGTTTTTAGCGCCTTGGGATATGAAACATGTGGTTGCCAAAGCAAAAGCCACTGGCAATGAACAAATCATGGTTTGTGAGCGTGGGGTCAGTTTTGGCTATCAAAATCTCGTTTCTGATATGCGTTCACTTAAAATCATGCGAGAAACAGGATGTCCAGTGGTTTACGATGCAACACATTCTGTACAGTTACCAGGGGCTAACATGGGTAGCTCAGGTGGGCAGCGTGAGTTCATTCCTGTGCTTGCTCGTTCGGCCGTTGCTGCGGGAATAGCCGGTATTTTTATGGAGACCCATCCTGATCCTGATAAGGCATTAAGTGATGGACCTAACAGTTGGCCAATTGCTGCCATGAAAGCGTTACTACAGTCATTGATTGCGATTGACAAAGTGGTCAAACAAGAAGGTGAATTACTTTGATGGAGGATGTGTTTGGCGGAGAGACAGCCCTCCGTGTATTGTTAGTAATATTTTGAATATAATAGATTTATTTTTTAAAATTTCATCTAGGGTTACCCTTTAGGCTATCCCAGTGAAATAATGAATGAATCACCCTCCACAAAATTTCGTTACGAATTGCATGTTTCTCATACAGCAAATGACTTCGTTAATAAAACTATTGCATATGAAGCACTGTTTTATGCCCCTAAAGGAAAGTTTCGTTGCCTTTTTGAGCGTAACGACCAAAACATCCGTTTTGGTCAGGAATTTGGTATTGCACAAGAAGATGATCCAAGAAAAGAAAGTATTCGTCCTAATGCCTCTGTAATTAGTACACTCACAAAGCTCAATCATGGCTTATCAATCCATCTTTCCACGCTTATAGGGACAATGCAGACTAATTATATTGGTGTTACCAAGATTCAGCCCAATACTAATCAATGGTTATCCGTTTATGCAAATGATAAAACATGCCTTGAACGCTTAAATCGAGAATTAAGGCGTTTTGATATAGGGCTTGAGTCAATGGTTATTGAGCCAGGTAATCAAGGCCAGTTATTTGCTAAATTTAAGCATGTGGGGCTTGATGGTTTCATTTATTTTGGAGAGGAGTCTGCAGGGACACAACGTTTTATTGAGCTTTTTCCTCGCTTACATTATGTGTTGGAAACAGGCAGTATTGCTATTATTGATAAAATAGATACTGATTTACATCCAATATTAGTTCCTGAGTTGTTCCGTTGGTTTAATGATACTGAGCGTAACCCACACGGTGCACAATTATTTTTCACTGCACATAATCCAGCATTATTAGATGACTTGGAAAAAGAACAAGTGTTTTTTACAGAAAAACCAAGTGGGCAAGCAACTTATATTTATGGCGCACGTGATATTAAAGGTTTAAGACGCGAACCTAGCTTAATGAAAAAGTATCTCTCTGGTGAATTAGGTGCAGTGCCTCATGTTGGATACCATCAATGCTGGGGCTTATTAAATCATAAATGGTCTTTAGAATAAAACCATTCTCAATAATACCGGAGAATATAATGAAACTGCATGAGACTAAAGGTTCAATTGTTACAAGCTGTCCAGGATGTAATAATAGAAATAGTACTTTTGAGTGGAAAATTGATGGTAAAGAGTTTGGTGCTATTGAACATGAGACTCAGGATAATATCTGGTCTAGCTGTATTAAGTCATATCGTTTATTTAGGTATGCAGAATGCTTCATCTCTGTGTTTTAAGTTCATAGATCACCAAAGTTAATGTGCAATTAAATTTTTTTCTTTGCTTTTTTGCTACTGGACTCTATTTGTTTCATTTTTTTTTCAGCTTCGATAAAGTGTTCTTCAACTTCTGTAGGTTGGTTTATTGTTTTTTGATGGAACTTTTCATATTCTTCATGTGCTTTTTTTAACGCAGATTCATGACTGATTTTTCCTGAATGCATGAGAAGTTCACGATCAGATACTTTAAGGAAATCATCAAGTTTTCTAATCCAATCGTTCATGGTCATTGGTTTGTGGCTCAAGGCTTGCATTTCTGCGAATTCTAAATACATAGTCACAATTCGATTGAGAATATCAAGCTCTTGCTCACTGAGATAGTTTTTCGCAATTTCGGACTCATTTTTACGAATTGTTGTACCAACCCAGTTGGTCATGCCCATATTAGGTTTATTGGCATCAGCGCGTTGATGAATAATTTCTGCTGCGGTATGTCCATGTGCTGCCCAATGCATTTTATTTTGGATGACTTTAAAAAAAACTTTCGATGTTTCTGCATTACCATCATAGTCAATACTGGTTGCATAAATGTCTAACACTTTACGCCAGAATATTTTTTCTGAAGAGCGGATATCTCGAATGCGGGCAAGTAACTCGTCAAAATAATTGCCGTTACCTGCGTTTTTCAGGCGCTCATCATCCATTGTGAAACCTTTAATAATGTATTCACGCAGGCGTTGAGTTGCCCAAATTCGAAATTGCGTACCGCGCAGTGATTTTACACGGTAGCCAACGGAAATAATGACATCAAGATTATAATAATTAGTAGGTTTAGTAGAAAATTCGGAATTCCCGAATTTTCTCATTACATTACTTTCTACCAACTCACCTTCGGAAAATATATTTTTAATATGCTCGTTAATTGTTGATTTTGATTTATTGAAAAGCTCGGACATTTGCTCTTGAGTAAGCCACACACTTTCGTCTTGCATTCTGGTTTCAACACGAATACTGCCATCTGTTGTTTGATAGAGCAAAAACTGTGTATCGTTAGGCTGAATTTCTTTGTTCATGCTACGTCCTTATTCTTAATTTTTTGTTTATTGCTTGTGGCATCTAACCAAAGGGAGAGGACAATTTGTCCCCACCCTTTGTCAATTTCTTTTTCTTAAGTATGCTTTTCAGTCCGTGACAATTTGTCACGGACTTGGATTTTGTCTTACGAACACTTACTTAATGATCTGAAAGCAAAGGTAAAACAATCACAATTAAAAGCCGCATTAGCTGTGAATCAACAATTACTCATGTTTTATTGGGATATGGGTAATCAGATTATTGAAAAGCAGAAAAACACTGCATGGGGAGCAGGGTTTCTCAAGCAGTTAAGTCGAGATCTTATGTCAGAGTTTCCAGATATGAAAGGTTTCTCAGAGCGTAATATTAAGTATATTCGTCAATGGGTAACGTTCTGGTCTAGTGAAGATCAATTTGGGCTACAAGCTGTAGCCCAATTAACACAAATCCCTTGGGGACATAATCAAGTTATTATTGCCCAATGTCAAACTGCCGAGGAAGGCTTGTATTATGTAAAGAATACAATTGAGTATGGATGGAGCCGCAGTGTATTAACACACCAAATTGAAAGTAAATTATGGCAGCGCGAAGGTAAAGCACTTTCTAATTTTTCTAAAGCACTTCCATCACCTCAATCTGATTTAGCGCACCAGACATTAAAGGATCCCTATGTGTTTGATTTTTTACGTTTAGCAAAAGACTATGATGAAAAAGAGCTAGAGCTGGGGTTAGTTGAGCACATTACCCAATTCCTTTTAGAGTTAGGGGCAGGATTCGCCTATATTGGCAGGCAAGTACCACTTCATTTTAATTTGGTTTTTGAATAAATGGTTTTGATATGATGCTAGATGGTTTTGCGGGGAGTTAGCCTAAAAGTTAGCCTGAAGAAAAATTAATTTAGTAAATGATTGTTTATTCAAAGAGTTACAACAGTGACTTGGCGGAGAGACAGGGATTCGAACCCTGGGAAGGTTGCCCTTCAACGGTTTTCAAGACCGCCGCATTCGACCGCTCTGCCATCTCTCCACGGCGGAATATATATCAACTGTTTCTTTGTTGCAACAGATTTTTCTATTTTCGCTCCGTACCGCGTTGGTCGGATAAACCCAGTCTGGTAACAGGCTGGGTTTATCCGACCAACGAATCACTGATTTTGGCTCTACTTAGATTATTTCGGGTTATCTATTTCAGTAATGCAACGGGGTACACATGACAAAAAAATCTGTCATGTCCGCGCAGGCGGGCAACCATCCATCCATCAAAATAATCCGATACCCAAACAAATCCACTGTGGATTGGTTTGCTCGATAAGGTTTATTTTCCATTGTCGGTTCCATTTCTTGATGT
The DNA here is from genome assembly GCA_021807845.1 of Pseudomonadota bacterium. The sequence continues at coordinate 3,490 of JAKBCM010000036.1, read as the reverse complement.
GCTTTTCTCTGCTTCGTACATGACAATTTTTTCCAAAATGGTCAATAAACATCTGAAGCAACGCTATTCTTTCCAGAGTATCGGAGTTACCTCTCTTATCCAGCAATATCCAGTAAATTGGAATGGCCGTTCCTTTGAAAACAATGCCAAGCATTAAAATATTGATGTCTGATTTCCCCCAACGCCAATTGGTCCGATCCATGCTTAAATACCATTGCCCATCACTCACAAAAAACAATTTAAAAATAAATCCAGCTATTTGTTGGTAATCCAGAGGAAATTTGGAAAAAAATCGTTGTATTCTACGGTACCGTGAAGATTGAAGCGCATAACCGAATACAACACAAGCCAATTTGTTTAAATTAACTGTGCGCGTAGCAAGCAATGCAAGCAACATATTTACAAAACATGTCATTCTCGCCTTGTTCCAGCCAAAATACACGTTTAAACTATCCTTCAACTCGCTGATACATTCCATATAACCTCCTTTTGGCGATCGAGATTATATGATTTTCATTGTATGTCAGCGAATTATCTTAATTTACTTCTGTGCCAAATCAGAAATGGTTGCCCGCCTGCGCGGGCATGACAGATTTTTTTGTCATGTACGGAGGTATTTTCGGTTTCTTTTCAGATTTATTTGTAGGGGTCATGAAATGAGTAACATGAAGTTGTTATTGGTGTTTGGTTTGGTGCTTTCCTTATCAGCTTGCAACAAATGGTGGAGCAAAGATGAAGAGGACAATAATCCATTTAAAGGAGAAAGTGCCAAACAACTCTATACCGAAGCAGAGAAAGCCATGGCAAAAGAAAAATACACTGAAGCCATCAAACGATTTGAGGCACTAGAAACCATGTATCCCTTTAATGATTACGCCGAACAATCAGAATTGGATTTGATCTATGCTTATTATGAAAAAGGAGATTATGCTTCAACTGCCGCAACTGCAGAGCGTTTTATTCATCTTTATCCTCGAGCAAAACAGGTAGATTATGCTTATTACATGAAAGGTTTGGCAAACTTCCAACAAACACGTGGCACGATGGCAAATGTATTACCCATTGATGAATCTTGGCGAGATCCAGGGACCCAGTCTCAAGCTTATTCGGATTTTGCAACCTTAGTGCAAAAGTTTCCAGATAGTCAATACAAGGCAAACGCCATACAACGGATGATTTATTTAAGAAATGTGTTTGCACAACGAGAATTGAACACTGCGAACTATTATTACCAGCGTAAAATGTATGTGGCGGCGATAGAGCGCGCAAGCTTTTTAGTCAAAACCTATCCACAAGCACCTAGTGCGAGAGAAGCGTTGTCTATCATGTATCATGGCAATATGGCTTTGGGGTTGCAACAGGCGGCAGATGATGCACGAGCTGTCTATCAGGCCACCTACCATAGTCAGATCAAATAGCCAGAGGTTATTTGATCGAATACGAGCCCGAGTCCGTGGGCGTGCCCGAGCCCGCCCGAACCCGATTGGTCAGCATCATCATGAAGGTAACCTTCAATTATAATGCAACAAAGTGGTCCCACTGCTATTAAAAAGCCCCGCAGTATAAAAATCAGCTGGCACAGCAGGTGTCGTGCTATCAACGCTGTAAGTCCATGCTATACCGTTATCTTGGCTACTGGCCAATAAAGGGTAGAGGGGGTGGTATGAGGCTGCAGTAGACTGATATTGACCCGCAGCGACACAAGAAAGACTGTTACAACTCGTCGAATTAAAAATGGCAAAGCTGGTATAGTCAGATGGCAATGCTGGCATTTGACTATCAACAGTATAGGCCCAGGTTATTCCGCCATCTGTACTCGTGGCTAATATGGGGTAGTATGGATGGCCTTTGGAGGCTTTGCCCAGATAGACACCCGCAGCAATACAGTTTAGATTATTGCAGCTGGTGGTAGAAAAAGCCGCATAATTATTATAATTACTTGGCAGGGTTGGTTTGCTGCTATCAATGGTGTAAGTCCAAGTCAAGCCATGGTTTGTGCTCGTAGCTAATAAAGGGTAAAGGGGGTTCCCGCTAGCCGTGCTGGTATAATACCCTGCAGCAATGCAATTTTGTTCTGTGCAATTGGTGGCGCCAAGTACACCATAATTAAAGTAATCAGCGGGCACTGCTGGCGTTGTTTGGCTATCAATCGTGTAAGTCCAGGTCATGCCACCATCAGTACTCGTTGCTAACAATGGGTAGAAGATATTGCCTGAAGCAGTACTTTGATATGCCCCAGCGGCAATACAGTTTTGGCCTGTGCAGGTGACGCCGTAAAATAGGCCATTATTATAATAATCCTTAGGCAAGGTTGGTGTACTACTTGAAATAGTGTAAGTCCAAGTTTCACCGCCATCTGTGCTTCTGGCTAGAAGGGGATAATAGGGCTGTCCGTTGCCATTTCCTTGATATTGACCTGCTGCAAGACAAATAAGTCCAGTACAACTTGTGACGTTGAATATGCCATTAGTATAATAATCATCAGGCAATGTTGTCGTAGTGCTATCAATCGTATAAGCCCAAGTTGTCCCGCCGTCCGAGCTACTGGCTAATAAGGGATAGAAGGGCATTCCTGCGAGAGAACTTTGATACTGACCTGCAGCAATGCAATGTTTTCCCAAACAAGTAGCCGTTTTAAATAATCCTTTATCATAATAATTTGCCGGTTGTATCGCTGGCAAAGTGCTATCAATCGTATAAGTCCAAGTTGCCCCTGCATCGGTACTGCTAGCTAATAAAGGGTAATAGGGGGTTCCTAAGCGGTCACTTTCATACTGTCCCGCAGCTACGCAGTTTGAACCAGAACAGCTGGTGCTGTTTAGTATACCATTCGTATAAAAATCAGTAGGCACCGCTGGGGTACTGCTATCAATGACATAGGCCCAAGAAGTGCCGCCATCTGCGCTCCTGGCTAATAAAGGGTAGAATGCATGTCCTGTATTCGTGCTCTGATATTGTCCTGATGCTACCATAATGACTGGATTTGTATCTACTAGGGTTCCAGTACATGCTTTGGTAGCGCTTATTCCAGTGGTACATAGAGTACTAAACCCATCAGCAGTGATTGCTGAGGTGGGAGTCGAACTTTGTTTTATTCCTTGATTAGACACATAGATATATTGCGGCGTATTAACTCTAATCCCCACATGATAATAAGTATGATTTGGCACGGTTGTTCGAATAGCTAATAACGTGTGTCTGATTTTATAATCTTGGCAGCTAAGAGGATATTTCCCGTTAGTACTTAAGCAAAGCGTAATGCTTACTTTCGCGGGCGTTCCTGACTCGTCAATCTTAAAGAGAGCCCCAGAGCCAGCAAAGACCGTGCTTTGGGTTAGAATAATCAGGGTGAAGACAATGGTTTTAAACATAAAGGGGATCCAATGATTGTTGAGATATTCTGATGTTTTTCGCATACGAGGGTCGGGATTGTGTTTTGCTTTTTTATTTTGATGCAAAAGTAAGACGTGAGCCACTCGAGCATTTTCAT
>JAKBCM010000035.1 GCA_021807845.1 Pseudomonadota bacterium | reverse complement strand
CATTTGTTGCTGGAGCCGCGGCTACACTGGATTCAGTTGTAGGTGTTGCGGCAGGATTGGCAGGTATTGTTGAAGGGGTGGACGATGTTTCAGTTTTGGAATTGGGTGCGTTGACTGGTTGAGTCGACACTGCATTGTTCTCAGCAAATGTAGTAGTTGACAACAGGGTGAGAAGTGCTGTTGATAATAGGGTCTTTTTCATCAGTTACTTTCCTTGTGTGAGAAGGGCGCACTCTATTTTAGAATACAGTCCTTAAGTTTGGTAGATTTAATAGTTCAGCAATGATAATTGCAGCAAGCCTCGAAGTTTTATCTTGCAAGTCTAGTGGTGGTGAGAGCTCCGCGATATCAATACTTACAACTTTGCCAGTTTGTACGATGTATTTCAACAGGGGCAGTACTTGTGAAGGAGAGAGTCCCGTGGCTTGTGGGGCACTGACTCCAGGAGCATAACAATCTGCAAACACATCCAGACAAATGGATAAATATAAGTGCTGATGATCACGCATAAATTGATCCAGAAATGCTGTCTGGTTTTTAAAAGACTCGTGATGGATTTGCTCAGCAGTTAAATAGGCAATATCCCAATCCTTGGCACGGGTGAATAGACTTTTGGTATTGGCACAGGTTTGGATCCCTAAACAACAATAATGAAAAGGATGATGATTCAAGTCGCAATGATTTTTAATTTGCCAAAATGGGGTACCTGAAGTGCCATATTGATCCTGTTGTAGGGGTCTAATATCAAAATGAGCATCAAAATTGATGATGCCTATTTTGGGGTAATGCGTGTTTAAGCCCTTGAAATGTCCCCAAGCGATTTCGTGCCCTCCGCCGAATGCAAGGGTTCTTAGTCCGTTTTCATGGCAATCATGAAGCAGTGTTGCAAATTCTAGTTGGGCTTCTTCTAGTTGGCCATTTTGACAAACAATATTACCAACATCGAGACATTGAAGATCAGTGTGACAGGCTAATTTACCTAATTGCTCACGTAATTTATCAGGACCATCTTTTGCGCCAATTCGTCCTTCATTTCGCTTGATCCCTTCATCGGAGCAAAAGCCGACTAGGATATATTCGGTTCTATTTTTAAGTGAAAAAGTTAGCAGATCAACAGATTGAATGTGTTGAAAAAATCGCTCGTCAGGCAAACTATCTTTTCTACCATGCCATAATTTGGGATTCGTTTTCTCATAATGACGAAGATCGGTTAACATAGTATTTACTCATTGTAAGGTCAGGAGTCTTTTAAAATTAATCATTCTGCTCAAGTTGCTTGGGAGAGCCATGCAACGGTTAAAACAAAAGCTCGTTTGGTGTTTGATAAGAACCAACCCGGCTATTTATATCCCTTATGCAAACAGCCTTTGATTGTTCATCCTAAGGTTGCAGCTTTTGGGGATGATGCGGTCAGTTTTATTCTGACACAATCTTTTTATAAATATACACATGATATTGCGCTGATAGAAACACGTTTTATCAACCAGACCATTTTAGATGTTATTACAGGTGCCATTGATTTGCCCTTTAGTGAAGAACAAAAAATCAATTTATATACGGTGATGGTTGATGAAGCATATCATGCTTATGTCGCTTATGATGCTATGCAACAAATTCAAAATAGTTTACAAATTAAACCATTAAAGCTACCAATGCAAATAGAGATAGAAGTAGCAACCAATCATATCTTGCAACATTTACCAGAGAGAATGCATTCCCTTTTCAAACTCATTGCTGTATGTATCGCTGAAAATACGTTGTCACAAGAGATCAGATGGCTTTTAGGAGATAAAGCAACACACCCATTTTTTCAACAAATGCTCAGGGAACACCTTCTGGATGAAGGAAGACACTCAAACATTTTTATCCAATTATTAAGTTTTATTTGGTCTCAACTCAATGAGACAGATAGGATGAGTTGTTTTAAGCTGTTGCCTCGTTTTATATCCCAGTATTTAAGTACTTCTATTCAACAACAATTTGAACGACAAGTTCTTTTGTCTCTAAGTTTAGATTCAGAAGAAATTGTGCAGATCTTATCTGATATCTATGGGCATTTCAGATTAACTTTTCATCATCCCATGTTGCAGCATATTTTGTCAGCATTTAAGAAGGCAGGTATCTTTCAAGATCACATGACTGAATCATGTTTTGCAGGGTATTTTTACCAAATGACGGAAACCCATTAAAAACGAAAAAAAGGTCTTGTCATCATTTTTAAAATGTAGTACTAATTATACTCCGTGGAATGTGCAGCTTATAAATCAGGGATTTTCTTGATTTGTCCTGTGAAGGTTTTAAGCGAGTTTACTTTTGACCAAACATCAGGCTTAAAAGTTGTACATATACTAATCTTCAGTCTAAATAGGATATTAAGGATGAAAATTAAATCAGCTGCATTATTTACAACTTTACTTGCAAGCTCAGTAATGAGTTATGCAGGTGATATGGGTCCTGTGAAAACGTTTGTTCCGCAAAACACATATTATGTGGAAGGGGAAGCAGCATATACTTGGACTTCAGTGGGTTCCTTGATTGTCAATGGCGTTACTCTTCCTAGAACCTATGATGGATGGGGTGGACGAATTGCTGCCGGCGCTATGCATCCATTAAATGAAACATGGCGTACATTTGCAGAAGTAGGCTGGGGTTATTTTGATAGCGCTAAAGCTGGTAATTCTACGATTGGTTCAACCACGAACGACTATAATTATGGCGCAGACTTATTAGTAGGCTTGGATTATCGCTTCTCGCAAATTGATATTTTTGGCGGTTTTGGTGCCATGCTCCAAGCTATTAACACTCACACAGTGAACGATTCTAGCCATCTCTTTGAGGGTAGTACAATTACTGGTGTCAATGATCTCAGATTTGCTACCACAACTGTTTCACCAGAACTCAGAGTGGGTGGTGTTTATAATTTCACTGAGAACCTTGGTGCTTTGGTTACCTATAATTACACGTTCGGAAATACATTGAGCCTGAACTCTAATACGTCAGTTACTGGAACGGCTTTTCACAACGCATTGTCTGTCGTGGGTCAACCCCTCGAAAAAAGCACAATATGGTTCGGTCTGAGATATAGCTTTGCCTAAACTACTGTCGTGAGATATGTCTGTTCATATAGATCATTGCAATTTTTTAGCTGATCAAACGATTCATCAGAGCATAGCAGCAGTAGGACTCAGTGATCCAAACGCAGTTGCAGTAGTATGTCAGGACACTTTCTTGACATACTACGAGCTCAACTCACAAGCAGAACGTTTTGCATCATTGCTTTACTATTCTTATCCAAGCCTCATGATAGAGGGAATGCGTATTGCTTTGTGCATGGAACGTTCTGCTGAAATGTTTATTGGAATCCTCAGTATTCTTAAAATCGGTGGGGCTTATGTACCCATCGATTCTAAATACCCTATGGAGCGTATTCGTTTTGTTTTGAAGGATTCTGGTTGTCAAATTATTTTGATGGATTCGTCCAGTTATGAGACCTTCAAGCAAGGGCTCCCTGCGGATATTCATGTGGTTCTCGTCGATAAGGAGTTGCTCTCTTTTGTGGCTGAACCCGATGATTCAATAAAACATCAGAACATTCCAGAAGCACTGAGGAATAGTTCGCCTTACCAACCCTGTTATGTGATGTATACATCAGGCACCACAGGATCCCCTAAAGGTGTGATGATTTCGCATCGCAGTGTTTATAATTATTTTCAAAATGTTAAAAAATATTTAGTGGATATCGAGCGCATTGATTTTTCCACAAGTATTGCTTTTGATTTGTCAGTAACGACCACCTTGCTCCCTCTATTATGTGGTAAAACAATAGTGGTGTATTCAGGGGAGTTAATAGATGTAGAGAGCTACATCAAACATTTACAGAAAACAAACATTGATTTTATTAAGTCTACACCTTCCTATCTGATGCAAGTATTCTCAGAGTCTGATGCACCATGGGTAAAACGGTGTTTTGTAGGTGGAGAGAAATTAACAAACAATCAACTGGATGTACTGTGTCAGCATGTAGGTGAGTTATATGATGAATACGGTCCAACCGAAGCAACCGTTGGCGTTTTTTTACAACAAAAAGATCAAACCACTCGTCCAATAGCGAGAATGGGTAAGCCATACTCAAATTGTCAGACTTATGTTTTGGATGGGCATCTGAAACCTGTGCTTACAGGTGGGGTTGGAGAACTATACTTAGGTGGGGAAGTATTGGCACTAGGGTATCTAAACCAGCCTGAGCATACGTTAGAGCGCTTTATACCGAACCCTTTTGGTCAAGGTCGGTTATATAAAACTGGTGATTTGGTGAGGATACTCGCTGAGGGTGAGTTGGAGTATATGGGTCGTAATGACTCGCAAGTCAAAATACGCGGATTTCGGGTAGAACTTGAAGAAGTTGAACAAAGACTTCTTTTGTATCCTTTGGTACAACAAGCGTGCGTGCTTGTTTATGGACAAGAAGAAACACGCCAATTGGTAGGGTTTTACCAATCCAAAACACCTCTAGACAATAAAGATATTCTTGACTACTTAAGTGTATGGTTACCTGATTATATGATTCCATCAACGCTCTGGTATAGCCCTCAATTTCCATTGACCCTTAATGGAAAAGTCAACAAAGAAGCCCTACTTCATCTCATCACTGAGAGAAAAGTTCTGCTCCTTAGTAAGCTTAGCCAGACTCAACATTTTGTCATCCAACTCATGCATCGCTTATTGCCAACTCAAAATCTCGTTACCCTAGAGGATAATTTTTTTTCACTCGGGGGGCATTCGTTGATCATTACCACACTCATTCATGAAATTAAGAAAATATATAATTGTTTCATTAGTCCAAGTGAGATTTATCGTGCTGAAAATTTAGCTGATATTGCTGTATTAATTGACACTAGGATTAGTTGATGTGATGAAAAAATGTGTGATTACTCCCTATCAACAAGGCATGTACCTTGAACAACAATATCATGAAGATGCAGCACGTGCTTATACTGTGCCAGTTATTGTGGAAATCGAAGGATGCGTTGAGCATCTGCGATTGGTCAAGGCATTTCAACTATTAATACAGCAGTTCCCGATATTAAGTGGTTATTTTTCCGAAGAAAATGAACAGGTGACTCATGTCTGTACGGGGCAATCAAAAGTTTCATTCGATACCGTGTTGCCTTCAGAGCTCGATATACTCATCGAAGCATTTACATCGCAAACGCTCAAAGTAAATGAAAAAGTGGTCGATTTTAGAGTCATTGCTGTCCATACGCAAGGTCATAAAACAGTCCTTTTTTTTGGCCACCATCATCTTGTTGCAGATGGGTATTCTATTGATTTAATGATAAAAACATATTTTATTATCTATGATCAATTAATGGCTAAAGAGACATTTCCTATCTTAGAACAAGAGTTCGATTATTATGCAAGTGCCTTGCATACTCAGGATCAGTCAACAACACATTACTGGGATGCTAAAACGTTCAACCATCGATATTGTACCCTACCTGTTCAAGGTGATCGCCCACCTTTGCGCGGCTTTCAGGGTTCTTATCGTGTTTTTTCGTTTGATCAAGAACAGATTGAGCTGATTCAAGAATTAACTAAAAAATATCGATGTTCAACCACGCTCATCGTATTAACCTGTTGCTATATTTTGCTGTCAAAATACAACGATGAACCTCAGGTCTCAATCGGTGTTGCGCTTCAGAATCGTACACTTTTGAATGAAGCAATCATTGGCTGTTTTACCAATGTTTTACCCATAGAATTGCATGTTGATACAGCACAATCGGTTGCTAAATTGTTACGTACTTTAATCGATGAAGTCAGCCAGACCATAGAATATGGGAGTTATCCTGCTATAGAATTGATATCCCGACTACAAAAAGAGAGGGATCCAAGCTTTCACCCCTTATATCAAGTCATGTTTTCAAGTCAGGTCATTGTGCCTCACGTGACGGATAAAGAATACAAAGTTTGTAAAAAAATCCTACATAACGAGACTTCAAAGTTCGATTTAACCTTTCATTTTTATCATGATCACAAAGCGCATTCATTGGGCGTGGAATTTAATACACAGTTATATTCGAATGAATGGATACAACAGCTTTGGGAATCATTCACAGAAATTTTGCAGTCTTTAACAAGAGAAGATGTGGGAACTGTTGGCGATGTTGTCTATATCAGTCAGAAAACTAGGACCCAATTGCTTGATACTTGGAATCATACAACGGCTCCTTATCCCTTTGATAAAACCTTGCATGCTTTGTTTATGGAACAAGCCATGCGCACTCCAAATATGATTGCCGCCATTTATCAAGACCAATCTTTGAGCTATCAAACCCTAGATATCCGCTCCAATCAACTTGCCCACTACCTTTCTTCTCATTTTAGGATTACCCGAGATGCTTTGATTGGTTTGGCGGTCACGCGTTCTTTTGAAATGTTGATTGGCATTTTAGGGATATTGAAAGCTGGGGCAGCTTATGTGCCTTTGGATCCTGATTTACCGATGGAGCGATTACGTCTTCAGATCAATGATGCTCTACCTGTGGTTATCTTAGTTCAAGAGTCATGTGCTTTGACATTTCATCAGTTTTCAGTCCCCGTCGTTGTTTTCGAAGATATTCCCTTTCCCCATTTGGACAAGACACCTTTGCCCATCATCAATGATGCTTTGGATTTGGCTTATGTGATGTATACCTCAGGGACCACTGGCGTGCCTAAAGGCGTTATGCTTACTCATACAGGGATTGTCAATCGACTTCATTGGATGCAATCACGCTATCCTTTGAGCTCAAAGGATGTTGTGCTCCATAAAACGCCGTATATCTTTGATGTGTCCGTATGGGAATTATTATGGGCGCATCAAGTTGGAGCAAAAATTGTCATTGCTATACCCGATGGGCATAAAGATCCTGATTATTTATATCAAGTGATTCACCAACATCAAGTGACGGTGCTGCACATGGTGCCAAGTATGTTGGCTGCAGTGCTTGAAGCCTGGAAGCATCGTGGTGCTCGTCTGCCGGAAAGCATCAGCACTATTTTTTGTAGTGGGGAGGTGTTGCCGAAAACACTGGTGAATGATTTATACAGCTGTGCCAGCGAGACAGTAGAAGTTCATAATTTGTACGGTCCTACGGAAGCATCTATCGATGTGACGGCTTTTGCTTGTCTTCGTGAGGGCACGGAAGTTTGTATCGGACGCCCCATCGACAATATGCAAGTGTATGTTTTAGACCATCACTTACAACCACGCCCTATAGGGATGATGGGAGAGTTATATTTGGGTGGTGTAGGAATAGCGCGAGGTTATCTCAATCAACCAGAGCTCACAAGATCCTCATTCGTTGCAAATCCTTATGGTCCCGGTCGTTTATATAAAACAGGGGATGTTGGACGCTGGCGTTTTGATGGAAACATAGAGTTCATTGGACGCAACGATTCTCAAGTGAAAATTCGTGGATTTCGCATAGAATGTGGTGAAATTGAGACAACGCTTTTGAAAGCACCAGGCGTCAATCAGGTTGTGGTTATTTTTAAATCAGAACGACTCTTGGCTTACTATGTGGGACATGCAAAGAGTGCTGAGTTGAAAACGTATTTAGAGGCACGGCTACCTGATTACATGATTCCGGAAATTTGGATTACCCTAGACTCTTTCCCATTAACGAGCAACGGTAAATTAGATAAAAATGCATTACCTGCGCCTAAAATTCATACGATAGAGCATGCTTATGTTGAGCCTAAGACGCCTTTAGAAAAAGCGCTGTGTCTGATATGGCAAGAAGTATTAGGCGTCGAAAAAGTAGGTATTCGGGATGATTTTTTCAGACTGGGTGGACATTCTATTCTTGCCATTCATTTGTTAGGGCGAATCAATCGAGAATTAAATTGCCAAATTGCGGTAAAAACATTGTTTACTGTGAAAACAATTGAAAAATTAATCCACTTTGTCCAGGAAACCTATGGCACATTTAAATACCAAGATTATTTAATCCATTCTAACCCTGCAAAAAATAATCAACCCATCCCTCAAGTGGGTGGAGTACCACAGCAAGCATTTGCTTTAAACAATGTCCAACAGGCCTATTTATATGGACGCAATACGCATTTTGAATTAGGAAATACGTCAGCCCACTGTTACCAGGAATTTCTATTTGAGACCTTGGATATTCCCAAGCTGGAAAGAGCATTTAATCGACTTTTACAACGCCACCGTGCACTCAGAACCATTTTTAGTGACCAAGAGCAGTGGGTTTTGGAGGATGTAGCAGATTATCAATTTGAAATCCATCGTTGCCAACATGAAGATGAGCTATTAGCCATTCGTAATCGTTTGTCTCACAAAATCTATGAGCCTAATCAATACCCATTGTTTGATATAGAGATCAGTGAATTTGCCCATTCGTTTCGGGTGCATTTTAGCATGGATCTTTTATTGATGGATGGACGTAGTTATGTGATCTTTATGAATGAATGGGCGGCCCTATATAACGATGCACAGGCACAGTTAGCGCTGTTAAATATTCATTTTTCAGATTATATCGACATGTATCAGCGCATACGACAAAGCCCTTTCATGGATGAAGCAAGGCGCTATTGGGAAAAAAAATTACCAGAGTATCATTTTGCCATTACCTTACCAGCAGAGACCAAGCCTTACTTAATCAAACAACCTAAGTTTGCGCGTTTAGAAACCTTCATAGATAAAGAATCGTGGGGGTTACTCAAGGAAAAAGCAATGGCACATGGTGTGGGTTTGACCAGTGTCTTCCTGACCCTCTATGGCATGGTGTTATTGCGCTGGAGTCATCAAGATAGAGTTTGCATCAATCTTACCTTATTTAATCGACTACCCTTGCATCAAGATGTCAATGCGCTGGTTGGTGATTTTACTGTCTTAGAGTTATTCAATTATATTGGGGACAAGCATCCTTTTGCTGATAAAGTGTTACAAACCCATCAACAATTATGGGATGATTTAGAGCACAATATTTTTGACGGGATTGATGTACAACGTTTGGCACGTAAAATTTACAAATTGGAAAGTACCAGGGCATTAGCACCTATCGTGTTGTCTAGCATGTTAGGGACTGATCATAGGGCTATCAAATTTAATGGGTATCAACGTACAGAATATTCCATCACTCAAACGCCCCAAATTCATCTAGACAATCAGTTACATGACCATAAAGAAGGATTATTGATCATATGGGACTATTTGGAACAATTGTTTGCTCCAGATTTGATTGAAACCCTCCATCAACACTATTGTTCGCTCATTCACTATCTTGCGCATCATTCTTGGGACTCTGATTTGTCAGATGTGCTTTTGCCAAAAGTGTCTCATGAGAAAATAATCGCTGCAAACACGGCCGTACAGCCCGTAACAAAGGCAACATTGGCGAGTCTTTTTGATGATCAAACGTTAAAAATGCCAGATTTGGTTGCCGTTATCTATCGCGATGAAACTTATACATATCGATATATTGCACAGGCAAGTGAGCGTTTAGCAAACCATCTATGGCAACATTATGGACCACAAGAATTGATTGCGGTGTTGTGTGAAAAAGGGGTGAATCAAGTGGTGATCACCTTAGGGATCATGAAGGCAGGGTGTGCTTATTTGCCCCTACACGTCGAATCTCCTGTCGAACGAATGCATGCAGTTTTACAAAAAAGTGAAGTCAATGTCGTAGTGACATCCCCTGTACAATATGAGTCTTTTAAAAACACGTCTTTGATGGATGCGTACTCTCTTTTAAACGTTCAGGAGCTGATCACAGAGGCCCTATCGCTGGAGGGTACTTTACCACCTATTCACAACCAAATGGTTGCTTATGTGATTTTTACTTCAGGAAGTACAGGGACACCTAAGGGGGTCACCGTGACGCATGCTGCGGCAGTCAATACAATTTTAGCCGTGAATCAACGCCTGAAAGTGACTGCTTCAGACAGGATACTCGCCCTTGCAGATTTAAGTTTTGATCTATCTGTTTATGATATTTTTGGCATCCTTGCAGCCGGGGGTGCTATTGTATTTCCAGAACAAGAAAAAGGGCCGCATCCTGATTACTGGTTGGATTTGCTCAAAAATCATCACATCACTTTGTGGAATAGTGTGCCTCAGCTTATGCAGTTATTGCATGACGCTAACCAGGGTTCTGACGCTTTTTTACCGTTGAGAGCTGTGCTCTTGAGTGGAGATCGCATTGAAAAATCCTTGGTCCATCAAATCAAGAAAAAATACAATCACTGGACTCTCATAGGGCTTGGGGGTGCGACTGAAGGGGGTATATGGTCTATTTGGTATGAGTTAGAGGGTTTTGAAGTACTCATTCCATATGGGCATGCCATGCCTAATCAACAAGTCTATGTCCTCAATATCAACCAAGCGCATTGTCCCATTGGGGTTGTGGGAGAAATTTATATCGGTGGACAAGGGGTAGCTGTAGGGTATTGGAAAGATGAAGAAAAAACGAATGCTCAATTCATCTAACAGC
>JAKBCM010000034.1 GCA_021807845.1 Pseudomonadota bacterium | reverse complement strand
ATCGGGAACACTTATCATATGATTGGCAATGATATGTTGTGTTTTTTTAAACCACCACGCACTTACCAAATTAAGCACCTGTCCTTTAAAAGGAACCGCTGCCAAAACCCTATCAAATGCGCTTTGTCTATCAGTGGTGATAAGCGCTAACGTATCAGGATTCAAAATGTAGGTATCTCGAACTTTACCGCGATATTTTTCACCGAGATGAAAAGAGGTTTCTACCAAACAATGGTTCAACTCTCGTTTGATTTTATCAATAGGATTAGACATCATCGTAGCACTCATATGAAAATGGGTTATGTAAAATGTATGAATTAAGAACGCGAGAAGCCATCGTTTTTAATTCTCCTGTTTCGGCTGTGATATGCCATAAAACACCACGCTTTAAACTAGACACAGGGAGTGTGGGGAAGTACTTTTTTAATTGCTGTTGTTTTTTCATTGCTTGGATATCTTCTTTCGGGCGAATGAGAAAAGAAAGGGTATTGCTTTTATCTTTTGAATGAGAGCCCTGTGGGTCAATCAATCGCTCTTTTTTATCATTGTATAAAAATCCCAGCGCTTTGATTTGAGCCAGCACCTCAGTCGAACTCACCCCAATTTCCCAATGAATTTGACGCCTTACAGAGACCAAAAGACCCAATTGTCTTAAAGCTTGCTCGACTGAAAGCGCATGATTATCATGAATGATGAGCTCACAAATCAACTCATGGGTATCCCTTGATTCAGGCCGTTTTGATGGCTTGACAGGAGCGCTCATATAGGGAAGCGTTGTGTGAATAAATCCTCTATGACCCTCTTTGATATACTCTCGCATGGAATGAAATAATGGATCACCTGAAAGAGTACGCTCAGGATGAGGCATAATAGCCATCACATTCCCAGCAGCATTCATGACGGCTGCAATATTATCAATCGAGCCATTGGGATTCGTTGGAAATTCATCAACAATCAAGCCCTGTGGCGTACAATATTGTAAAGCAATCAACCCCTCTCGTCGCATCATGGATAACAGATCAGGGGCAATTAAAAAGCGCCCTTCTGCATGGGCTACTGGCATGTCTAATATACTGGCTGAAGTCAAATATCTGGTAAACGCATTGGGCTTACAGTCATTGGTTTTTTTTACATGCACCCAAGCATTGTAATAACCTGTACCCAGAATTTTGCCCTGACTCATTCGCAAATTATCGGTTAAGGCTAAGCCTATCTGGTCATTGTGAAGTCCTGGAACCAAACCCGCTTCAACCAAAATTTGTGCCCCATTACAAATGCCTAAAATGGGTTTGCCCAATCGACTTTGTTGCTTTATCTCGTGGATGATGGGATCTAAAGCCGCAATCACCCCTGCACGCGCGCGATCCTCATAAGAAAAACCACCAACAATGACATATCCGTCACAATTTTTAAGTTTTTCTGGTGCCTCATTCCACAAAAATTCGACAGGTGTCATCCCTGTTCGACGAATAGCTAATGCTGTTTCACGCTCACAATTTGATCCTGGAAACTGCACCACTGCGATGTTCATATTATAAAAACCTCACCGAAGATTGTTCTGAAGATATCACGCGTCCAATAGGCTTAAAACCAAATTCAGGATAAGTTTTGAGTCCTTCATACAACGAGTCTAAGGCAAGTTCGGAGATGATGATGACCAATCCAATCCCCATATTAAAGGTATGAAACATGTCCTGAAGAGACAATCGACCTAATTGCTGCATGATATGAAACACAGGTGGAATCTCCCAAGCGTTCAAATCCACTTCTACCCCACACCCTTTGGGTAAAATACGAGGAATATTGTCAATGAACCCCCCACCTGTGATATGCGCCATGCCTTTGATAGGAAGGTCTTGTTGTAAGAGATGCAAAATCGGGCGAGTATAGTTCAAGTGAGGCTTTAACAATACGTCTCCCACGAGGGCATGAAGCTCTGGATGCCAATGCGCCACATCCCATTTTGCAACATCAAAAAATAATTTTCGTGCCAGTGAATATCCGTTTGTATGTAACCCAGAAGAATAAAGACCGATCACCACATCACCAGGCTTGATGTCTTTGCCCAAAATGGCCTTGTGTTTATCAACAACACCAGTAACCACCCCCACCAAATCATACTCGCCCGAAGCATAAGTGCCTGGCATTTCAGCCGTCTCACCGCCTACGAGTGAAATCCCATTTTCAGAGCATGCATGGGCCATCCCTTGTACTATTTTTTCAACCACTAGAGGATCTAATTTATCCGTGGCGACATAATCAAGAAGCGTCAGTGGTTTTGCCCCCAAGACAACGATGTCATTGGTGGTTGCACTCACCACATCTATACCTAAGGTATCGTATTGATTCATCATTTTGGCAATCATGGTTTTAGTACCCACACCATCAATACTTTGCACCAAAACCGGATGGTCATATGCCGTCAGTAACGACTTTAAATCGTACATGGCTCCAAAAGAGCCAATTTCAGTCAGAACATGGTTAGAAAATGTTTTTTCTACTGCATTTTTAATCCGAGAAACAGCTTCATTCCCTGCCAAAATATCAACACCCGCTGATTTATAATCGACAACGCTCATATGAGTTTCTCCCTTAAGCCATTTTCCCAAGCATGTTTTGCTTCTTGTAGAGATATCTCTATCTTATTTTGTAAATGAAGCATCGGCTCTTTGATGGTATTGCCAATCAGCCAGTAAGGCACATCCATTTGCAACAATCTCTGTTGCACTTCATCCAATTTCTCTGAAGCGATTTCTAAAACAAAACCGCCAGTTTCAGAAAAAAGTGTCTTAGCATCAGATAAATCACTAGCAATGACCACTTGAACCCCTATGCCATTTTTAAAACTCATTTCAGCAAGAGAAACAGCAATTCCGCCATCAGAAATATCATGCGCCGCAAGCACTAATCCTGCTTGAATCATTCTCGTCATTGCCTGAATTTCTTGGCCTATCGTTTTAAGATTGGGTTTAGGCAGTTGTGCCCCTAAAGCATGATGCAATTGATAATAGACACTCCCCCCACATTCATCTAATCGTCTGCCCACCATCACCACATGAGACCCCACTTTTTTGAAATGTGAAGTAATGGCACGCGTTGCATCAGGCATTGATCCTAAGCAACTGATCATAGGACTTGGCACAATCGCGCCCATAGTGGATTCATTGTAGAGTGAAACATTCCCAGAAATCACAGGAAGAGGCGTATTAGGAAACTCTTTCAATCCTATGGCCACACAAGCATCGACCATGCCACGAATAGATTCAGCAAACGCCCACATTTGCTCAGGTTTTTCAGGATTGCCAAAACAAAGGCAATCCGTGATGGCCACTGGAGAAGCACCAGTGGCTGCAACATTGCGCGCAGATTCAACCACAGCATTGACCGCCCCCCAATAAGGGCTAATTTGATTATAGCGTGGGTTTTGATCAAGAGATAATGCAATCCCTGTGTTACGAATTTCCTCAGGATACTTCTCTTCATTAAAAGGCATCAATACCCCAGCATTCGCTTCCCCTGCTTCAATCAAGGTTCGCCCTTGTACTTGCTTATCATAGGTTTCAATCACTGCAGCACGAGAGGCTATATTTTCATGGGCTAAGAGCGCTAATAACGTTTCTTGATCATTTGTCTCTGGCAAGGAAGGCTCTTTTTCTTCAGTTTGATAAGATTTAACGGGTCTTTGATAGACAATGCCTCGAGTGATATCGTGAGCCTTTGCATGTACAATTTGCTCGCCTTCCATATGGACCACATACGAGCCATCCAGACGTAATTGACCAATAACGGTTGCTTTGGCATTCAGTGCAATTTTGGGCAATGCAAACTCATGATTGTAATGATTGAGCACCATGTCCACCAAATCAGGTGGCACAAGCCACAAAAATCGCTCCTGGGTTTCTGAGCAAAGCACAACATGTGGCGGTAACTCTTTGATTGAGACTGGAATTTTTTCTAAAAAGATATCGGCGCCAAAACCACCTGCATCAGCCAATTCAACTGACGCGCAAGCAATGCCACCTGCTCCTAAATCCTTAAAAGCTACTTTTTGAATCAGTTTAAGTGTTTGAAATTTTTCAAACAAAGCAAGATTCGCTTTCAGCAAATGTCTTTTCAAAAAGGCATCAGGCTCTTGTACTGCCCCTTTGTTTTGAACTTCAGCTAAATTTTCTGAAGCAAAACTCGCCCCCCCAAATCCACTGTTATCAGTGGCTTTACCAACGAGAATATACACATGATCGGTTGCGTCTTCTGGCGCATAGGAGTGGATCACATGATCTTCTCTGACCACACCAAGAGTCACCACCGTCACCAAACAATTATCATTGTAACTAGGATGATAATAGAGATCGCCCGCAATATTAGGCACACCAATCGGATTCCCATAGCCGCCTATCCCCTCGATGACTTGTTCATGAATCCATCGTGTTTTAGGACGAGAGATATCTCCGAAACGCAACCCATCAGCAATGGCAATGACTTCAGCCCCCATGCAAGAAACATCTCGAACATTGCCACCGACGCCCGTTGCAGCCCCTTCATAAGGCACAATCTGAGAAGGATGATTATGCGACTCATGACTCATGACAATCCCATAGCGAATGCCTTCGTGGGAGGTAGCAACCGCGACAATGCCCGCATCTTCTTTGGGCCCTAAAATCACATGAGGCCCAGTGGTGGTCAGTGTTTTGAGATAATGGCGCGTACTTTTATAAGAACAGTGTTCTGAGGCTTGTATCGACCAAAGAAAACACTCAGCAATCGTTGGCGGACGTTTTAAAAAATGAGTCTGAATGGTTATTGCTTCATCGGGCGTGAGTGAGATATTGTGCTCTTGCAACACAACTTGAACTTGTTCCGGGGGTAGGGTACTAAAATCAAGCGATTGAGTCCGTTGCATCATGCATGCCCTCTAAAGATTTTAAGCGCTATGTCATCCCGAACATCATGAAGGTTCTCCTGAACCACACAAACACCTGATGGAGTTTTATCCTTCGTCGAGATGACACCCTAGGGAGTGACCTATGTTCTCGAATAACCGGTGGTATTTGGCAAATTTCAATAAAATCTTTCAACTGCCGGAAAGATAACATATGCAAAGAATATCTACAATTTAATCATTTGGACTGGTGTCAAATGCTGGCTTAACAGCACAAAAAGTGATACCATTCTAAACAAATTACACAACTAGAACATACAGATGCTCATAGAAACATTAAAAGCGCTCATTGCTGAAAGTCAACCCACAATAGAACATATGCCACCTGATGTCATTGCTGATTATCAGTCCTTAACACAAGCTGTTGTAGAAGAAGATTTGCAACAAGGCATTGCAGCCCTAGAAAAGCTCTTAACAGACACTGAAGATGAAGACGTGCTGAGAACACAATTTACAGAACTTTATCGCGCACGCTTCCAAAATAATCAAGAGACGAAGTTAGATGCTATCACGGCATCTGAGAATCGTTGCAATGTGCTTTACTTTAACTTTGCTAAAGCGTTAGGCATCACGTTTCGTGAACTATTAAAAATCATGCTACCTGCCGTTGATAAAGAATGGATAGTAGAATTGGACCATCCAGCCGGAGATAGAAACATTCACCTGCCCAAAAAAAGACGTGTGCAACTCAAAGTTACGATACACGAACATCAATCAGGCGATGTCAGCTATTTAGATACTTTACCGATGGATCCAAAGAGTTTTAAACACTTGGTGATCACCGATAGGCATGTGTTGGTTTTGGATGCTATTGAACTGTTTCACTTTGAGCTGCACAGCGAATTTTATCGCCTCTTGAGTGAGGAAAACGTAAGACTTCAACGTGCCATTGCGCTACATAATGAATCATTAGGCACACTTTATAGTATCTTAGCTCGCTGCCAAGGCGACGGAATCAGCATTCGTGAATTCATCGCGCCGATTGTGGGGCGCATGCTTGCTTCAGGGACTCGTTCAGACAGTGGCGATGAAGCAACTTTAGATGGAAATATCGCCGCAACACGATTGCTCACCTATTATCTAACATTGCCACAAGCCTTGGCAGAAAAGTTAGGACAGTGCAAAGGTAAAGACGGTTTGCACTCTTTTGCACAAGTCATTGAAGATTTGAAAAAAAACGGGTGCATTGAAATGGCAAGTGAGTATCTTCAAGCCATACTGGATAATCCGGTTAATCATAGCGTGTTAAACAGCAGCCCAAATCTGAGCGAAGATGAAAAAAAATCATTGTGTTTTCCTTATCAACAAATAAAATCAGGGACACCGCTTGTGGATTTGAATATCCAAGCGCGTACCATCAGTTTGCCAACTGCCTTAGTCGTTCATTTTTATCAAGAGATATCCCTCAATGATCTTGACGGCTTAGTTGATATATTAACCGCTTTTCCAACCCCTCAGTATCTTGCCTTCTTCCGTGAGGCAAATCTGACTGAAATAGACTTCGAAAAAAGCTTAACCAGTGTATTATCCTTTCTAAATCTAGAACAACAACATGCGCTTATCATGGCTCTAACTGATGTGTTAGTGATGGAAAAGCTGGAATTGTCAGCCTCGTTTGTGTTGAGGATTGCTATCAAAGAAAAAAACATGCCAGCTATCCAAAAAATACTGGATGATACCCCAGAGAAGGACTATAAAAAGCTATTAAAACATAAAGATAAAAATAAAATGACGGCGTTACATCATGCAATCGATACAAACGATATTGATATTTTAAATAGATTGACCCGTTTATATCCCGATGAGGCGTTCGTATCATGGCTCATGATACAAGATAAAACCTTAAAAACGGCATTTCATCATGCAGCAAATAAGCCTAAGATACTCCATTCACTCATCTATCTATACCTAGAATGTACAGAGGGAGATGACATTGAATTGTTGAACAGTTTGAGGACAAAAGATATCGATGGCAATAGTGTGCTTCACTTAGCAGTGCCCCATACGCTCTCCCTCATAGCCATAGTAACCGGGATCTATCGACTGGATGACAAAGACAAAATTGCTCTTAAAACCTTTGTGCAAGACCTACAACAATTAGGAAAAGATGGGATGAGTGTGTTGCATGTTGCCGCCGCTTATGAAGATGCTTTATGCTTTTTATTAGAAAAGAGTCCAAATGTTAAAACATGTTTAAAAATGTTGTTTACGGTCAATAGTAAAGATGAAAGCGTTGTTTATGCCATATTTCCCAGAATCAATACGTTTCATCTGGTAGTTAATTTATTGATCAAAAAAGGCATTACCGATGCTGATTTGGCTCTAATATTCAGTACATCCATGAAAGGAGAATCACCACTTACGCCCATATCTGAGCTACTTTTAGGGAAAGAAGGCATTGCTATCATGGTATCTATCTTCGAGCAAAGACCAGCGCTATATTCCCTATTACAGATCGATAGAGATAAGTTATTGCGAAAATTCAAGGCGTTTGATCAACCGATCAATGAAAAT
Source organism: Pseudomonadota bacterium (assembly GCA_021807845.1). The sequence goes on along the minus strand of JAKBCM010000034.1, from coordinate 3,145 downwards.
CAACATCTTGTTAAAGAAACAAAACACGAAAGGCTTAGATTTTTTCAGTCCGCACCTGAGGATGTCCATGCTCTAGACAATCCTGATAGCGACCACTCCCAACGAATCTCATAATTGCAAACATTGAAAATCACTCGGAATTCATGATTACCATTTCCGTCATAAATGTCCTATATTTATTATTATTGATTAATAAATATTCTTATTATCATGGAATCAACCACCCACATGCTGAGTCTATTGCAGCTGAACGCCGCTGAAACCCACAAAAGAGAAATCACGGTGAGTGACTCAGCTTCGCATATTGATCATAAACTGTTAAGTCAATTAATGGCGTCCATTCAAGAAGCCCATACAGCCATTGAAACAACCTCAGCCTTACCTGGTTTCGAAACAAATGCAGAAACGGTAGAGACGGCTAGAAAACAAGTCGATCAAGGGATTTGGAATCGCATCAAACATTTGACTGAAGTCAAAGAAAGCTTGCTGCTCAAGCTGTTGAATCTGGGCATCAAAGCACAACAGGCTGGCAATTGTTATGAGTTTTCATTTTTTACGCAATCTATTTTAGAAAAGCAACATATCTCAAGCGAAATATTTAGAATAAAAGGCGTTGATAACCAAAATAGCCATGTTTTTTTAGTAATTAAGCGTGACCCAAACACCAAAACGGATGATTTTAGTGCTTGGAATAGGGATGCACTGATAGTCGATCCTTATTTGAAACAAATTTATTCTGTTTCTGACATACCAAAGTATTTACAAAGCTGCGCACATAGCGAAGAAACCAATACGGTACGCTATATTCCTTTTAACAGGAATGAACACAAATTAGACAATAATGTACAAAAAGAATTCGTTGAAGATTGGCAAACCGTCCTGGCTGCAACGAAAAACCAAATCAATAAAAAAGCCTCTGAGGATGATGCCTCAACTTCTTTTCAAGCCAAGATCTAGGGCACACGCATGCAAAAATATATTGACGTCATTGCGAACGTCTTGAAGCGGTTCAAATTTGCAACGAGGCATCGTTCTGGATTGCTTCACTACGTTCGCAATGACGACTTTTTTATTGTATCAGTTCGCCCTGAGGATCATTCTGAACAGTCACGGTCTTAAACAAATGCGTCAGATAGGTCATTGCTTTTTGTGCATATATTAAGGGAGGGGCGATGAAAGGATCTTGCTCCGCTTCTACTATCATCCATCCGCTATAATGAAGTTTATCAAGCGCTTCGATAATAGGGACAAAATCAATATCCCCATCACCAGGGACAGTGAATACACCTGCTCGTACACCATCCATGAACGACAAATGATCACTCGCTACTCGATTCAATATATTCAGACGAATATCTTTCAAATGGACATAATGAATTCTATGGCCAAAATGAGCAATCACTTGCAAAGGATCTATATCTGCCATCACTGTGTGTCCTGTATCTAACAGGAGCGATATCAATTCAGGACTGGTATGACGCATCAGCATATCAATTTCATCAAAGTAAAACACACCTGTCCCTGCATGATAATGATAGACCACATGCATCCCAAACTCATGAGCCATACGACCTATGGTATGTAATCCTTGAATCAATCTCGGCCATTGGCGTTGATTAAATTTAGGTTTGTCTGCCCCCAAAATAGGTATCGACTGACCTTGAATAGCGTGACCACACTCACAAACATTAATAAAAGAAGCCCCCAGCGCTCGCACAAAACTTAAATGATCCAGGAATTGCGACAGTGTTTTTTCCCACATCCCTTCTTCGGTAAAATAAGTACTAAACCAAGCACTAGAAAGCGCTAAATCTGTCTTTTGTAAAGCCTCTTTTAAAAGAGCGACATCTCTCGGAAATTTAGAGCCCAATTCAGTACCCCTAAATCCTGCTTCTGCCATTTCTGCTATGCTTTGTTCGAAAGAAATGTCTTTGCCGAGTGATGGATCGTCATCATTGCTCCAGTTGATGGGGGAGATCCCAAGTTTTATCTTCATAAACACCTCAATACTCTTTGGCCTTAACTGTTGACTTCTGATGTTCTTGATAAGCCTCACGCACTTTGCTTTGCAAAGAGTGTTCCGCAATACCCACTCGCCACCAACTATGATATCCATGGCTCATACTATCTTCTGCAACTGGAACCACAATCACACAAGGTTTGGTTGCGCGCTTTGCAAGATGAAGGGCGTCTGTTATCCCTTCATAAGAATCAGCATAAATGGATTGGGCACCCAGAGCTTCAGCGTACTTACAAAAATCAATGGACAAATAATCCCCATCTAATTGACCACTCTTGGGATTACGATAACGGAGCTCGTTACCAAACCCTCGACTCCCATGAGCTATTTGTAAATTTTTGATGCACTGAAATCCGTGATTGTCAAAAAGAATCATCGTTATTTTCAATCGCTCTTGAATGGCTGTGAGTAATTCTGAATGCAACATCAAATAGCTGCCATCACCCACTAAAACATAAACTTCTGAAGACGTCTCACCCTTGGCCAATCGCACCCCTATACCGGCTGCTACTTCATATCCCATACAAGAGTATGCGTATTCTAAATGGTAATCCTTAGGGGCCTTGCTTTGCCAGAGACGATGCAAATCACCTGGTAAACTACCTGCGGCTGAGATCACCACATCTTCTGGATCTACCCATTGATTTAACAAACCCAACACTGCAGTTTGTTGTAATCCTGGTGAAGAACGGTGAGGATAACTGATCACGTGTTCCACTTCTTTTAACCATAGCTGACGCAAACGCAACACTTCTTGTTGATAATCCTCTGGTGATTGATAATCTTTGATTGCGCGCCCAATTTGCTCTAGGCCACAGCGTGCATCGCCTTTTAGCGCAATGCTATCTAATTTATGAGCATCCATTGGGTTCACATTTAAATGGATAAATTGACAAAGAGGGTTTTGAAACGCCCATTTCGATGACGTGGTAAAATCTTGTAACCGTGAACCCACTATAAAAACACAGTCAGCAACTTCTGCCAGCTGATTGGCAACCATAGAACCCGTCACTCCTATACCACCCACATTCATCGGATGAGAACTCAACAGTGCACTTTTACCTGCTTGGGTTTCTGCTACGGGAATACAATGGGTGGTTGCAAATGCTGCAAGTTCTTTTGTCG
>JAKBCM010000033.1 GCA_021807845.1 Pseudomonadota bacterium | reverse complement strand
TGGCACAGGTTTGGGTGTTTCATCAGAGATTTTGGTCGTAGATTGGTTTTTTTCTTCTGCATTGTTTAATGACACAAGCACACAATCATTGTTTTGAGCAAGGCTTTTATCTAATGAAACCGATAAACCACTAGATAATGTGTTGTAACTATGGTTAATCTTGTCAGGAGGAAATTCACCAAAAGAGATGGTTGCCCAATAAAAAATACATGCTGCTGTGATGACTAGGCCAATGGCCCCTGAAACGGTGCTGATGAAAAGAGTTGCGGGTGGAAAAATAAAGATAGAGGTTGCAGCAATAGCAACCAGAGCACTGTTACAGGCTACCAAAGTTGCATAACGAATGTATAGTTTTTGTTTCGCACTGGAGTAGCCTTCATCTTCTGGTAGAGGATTTTCTATTTTATGATATTCACTAATTGACCATAATACATTGGTAATGGTGTATAGCCATGCGGTGGGTATGATAAGAGCGGGAGCAATGAAACACATAATGGTTGCAATGGTGCCAAGGACTGCGGCCAGTTGGTATTGATGTTTAAATTCAGCGAATCCAAACCACTCATCTCGTTTTCTTGTGTAGTTAGGGTAAAGTAAGGCGGCTAAAGACCAGGCTAAGTATCCAATCAGGAATGCAACTAAAGAGATGGTGTCAAAAATCATGGAAATGATAAAGATGGGTATGGTTTTGATCTTTGATGAAACAAAACCGACTAAAAAAAATATACCACTGATTCTGTCTAGTAATGCCGCCGATCTATTCAAATTCGGTTACTCCCAGAGACATGCGTTATGTCGAGCTTTGCGAGACATCTCCATCCTATCAGGAGATCTCTTAGGTTGTTCGGAGTGACGAAGGTCTAGCGCGTGTTGACAATTCATTTTATAAGAGCCTACGTACATTCCTCCCGGGGACAGTACGTAGGCGTTATAGATCAATTGTCAACAGATCCTAGACTGATGTTGTCCCAAACTGGCTAGAGTACATAATGACTATGATTCTAAAGAAAGCAGTGGGAAAAACAAGAGTAAGTCATGTCAATGGTAAAATGACTCTCACCAAAAGCCCTCCTGGTTTTCGGTTGATAGCCCGTATTTCCCCGCCATGCAGTTGAATGGCTTTTTTGGCTATGGCAAGTCCTAGGCCATAGCCGCCAGTTTTTTTCTCTCTTGCTGTGTCAACGCGATAAAAGGGATTGAATATTTTGGTTAACTGTTCATCGGGTACCCCAGGACCGTTGTCTTCAATATCAATATAAATGTGATTTTCAGAGACGGCTTTCACTAATGAAACATAAACGATCTGGTCTGACGGTGAGTAGTGGAGTGCATTTCGGAGGATATTCTCAATGGCTCGGTGAATTAATCTGGCATCCAAAAGTAGTTCGCAAGGCTCCATTTCTTTGATATGAACTCGCATGGTTTCTTTGGAAAATTCATAGTTGGCATCATCAACAATCCCTTTGATCAAAAAAGGTATGTTCACGATGGTTTTATTCATCTGATTGGTGGGTTGATCAAGACGAGCAAAATCAAGCGCTTCACCTAGCAAGTCATTGAGACGCAAACACTCCTCTTCCATTCTATCGAATTCATCTTTTGCTAAAATATTATTTTTTTTACGTGCCAGTTCAATGGCTATTTGTAATCGAGCTAAAGGTGAACGTAATTCATGAGAAATATCTTGTAATAGTCGTTGTTTAGAGGTGATGAGCGTTTCCATTTGTTCGGCCATAGAATCAAATTCATGACTTAATTCCGCGATTTCATCTTTGTGATGTCCTGCCAATCGACCAACTCTGGTATTGAGTTTTCCTTTGGCAAGTGAGCTGGCGGCCAAACGTAAGGAACGTAAAGGTTGAGTCAAATAAATCGACAATAGATAGCAAATCAATCCACTCATGAAAATGGCGATTAACAAACGTAGCGTTAACCCTGCCCAAGGAATTTGGACAAAGTGAGACAAAGGTTTATCACTGACAGCCGCAAGTCGAAAAGCCATGCCGGATGTTGCAATAATTTCGTGACTTACAATCAAATGACCTGATTTGAAAATCCCTTCATCTAATTGATCGTGAGTAAAACTTGAAGAAATAGTCAGCACAGAACTCGGGATGTTCCGATTACCAAAAATTTCTCCAGTATTGGTGAGAAGAAACAATTGCATGTGTTTACTGATGCCAGTTTTCTCTAGCCATTTGATGAGCGCGTCGTGGTGTCCTGCTTCAAAGGTGACCACTGCGGCATTTGCATAGCTATCCATGAATTCGCGTTCGTGTACAGGGATCGATGAGGTTTGGGCAATTTCACTGGTTACCCAGGCTGTGGTCACAATGATAAGGATGCTAGCAAGCCAAAATGAGACAAAAATCTTCCAATATAAATTACGCATGAATCATGTAACCAAAACCACGAACTGTTTTAATAATGGCCTCACCGTTAGCATCTTCACCAAGCTTGTTGCGAAGATTGCTGATATGAACATCAATACTGCGATCGAAGGCTGTGTATTTACGACCCAGTGCATATTCGGTTAACTCTTCTTTTGAAAATGCTTGCCCCGGAGATTTGATGAGCATTTCAAGGATATTAAATTCTGTATTGGTCAGATCTAATTCAAGTCCAGCAAGGGTCACCACTCGCTTAGAACAATCCACAATGATTTGATGGTACTCAATGATGGGTTTATGAACGGGTACTTTTTGTGAGCGTCTTAATATGGCTCTTAGCCTGGCTACAAGTTCTCTGGGGTTGCAAGGTTTGGGTAAATAATCATCTGCTCCAATTTCAAGTCCAACGATGCGATCAATATCATCTCCTCTCGCTGTTAGCATGAGAACAGGCGTACTAAGATGCTCACGAATGGCTTTGAGTACTTCAAATCCATTGAGTTTTGGTAACATCACATCAAGGATAATGGCATCAAAAGATTGATTCAGTGCTTTTTTAACCCCATTTTGTCCATCATGAACTGAGCTAATGGTGAATCCTTCAGGTTCTAGGTATTGAGTAAGAAGGGATGTTAGTTCAGTATCATCATCTATGATTAAGATCTGATTACTCATTCAAAAGATATCCTTATGGATTAGAACGCAAGTCAAAACACTCAAGTAAATTAATACGTCTGGCATCAGCATTAATGACCTTGAACTCGAATTGATTTATTGTAATGCTTTCTCCACGTTTAGGTAAGTGGCCGAAATGAGACATCACAATTCCTCCAATTGTATCATAGGAGTCGTGGTGAAATTGTGTATCTAACTGTTCGTTGAACTCAGCAATTGGGGTGTAACCTTTGATGATATAATGAGCATTTCCATGAGCCTTGATGTATGTTTCTTCATCAATATCAAATTCGTCCTCGATATCCCCAATGATTTGCTCAATGATGTCTTCAAGGGTCACAAATCCTGCAGTGGCTCCATATTCATCAACAACGATAGCCATGTGGTTGCGATTGCTTCGGAATTCTCTCAGTAATAAATCAAGTCGTTTGCTTTCAGGGACAAATCTGGCTTGTCTAATGAGATCGTGTATCGCAAAATCACTTGAATCGGTTTCTTGAAAACGTAATAGATCTTTGGCATGTAAAATCCCAATCACTTCATGTTTACTATCAACCACTGGAAACCGTGAATGCCCAGAGTGAGTGACGATTTCAATAATTTTATTTAGATCATAGGATTCATCAATACAGCACATTTGCTTTTTAGGAAGCATGATATCGCGTACTTTCATTTGGGAGAATAAGATGACCCCCTCAATCATCGCTAAAGTTTCTGCGTCAATGAGAGAGCGAATTTGGGCATCGCGAAGTAGGGATATCAATTCATCTTTATTTTGTGGTTCTATTTGCAATAAATGTTTTAATTTGACCAACCAGGGTTTCATGTCTTTGTTCTTACTCAATCGATTCATCCTCTTGATATGGATTACCAAAGTTAAGCTCAAAGAGCAATTTGATCTCGATGGATTGCATTATTTTTTCGTCCTGCTCCTTAATATGATCATAGCCTAATAAATGAAGAACGCCATGAATGACAATATGTGCCCAATGAGCGATCAGTTGTTTTTTAAATAGAAGACTTTCTTCTTTTAAAACACTAGGGCAGATAATCACATCACCTAATAATGGGTACTCTAAAATAACATGTTGGGGATAGGTAGATTTGAAAGCAAGAACGTTTGTTTTTTTATTTATTTTTCGATAGATATGATTCAAATGAATGATTTCATCTTCATCCACTAAACGCAATGTCAGCTCACCTGTTTGACAGAAAGGCGATAAAACATGGATAACCCAATCACGAAGTTGTTCTTCACTCACAGGGAGAGGAGCCTGACAGACATTTTGAATATCAATGAGATAACTCACCTTTTTTGATCCTTAGAATCATAGCAATCAATGATTTTGGCAACCAAAGGGTGTCTCACAACCTCTCGGCTGGTAAAGTGATGAATACTAATTCCATCAATACCGTGAAGTAATTTGACAGCATGAAAGAGTCCTGAATCCGTACCTCTGGGTAAATCAACTTGCGTCATATCACCCGTAACCACCGTTTTAGACCCAAAACCAATTCGAGTGAGAAACATTTTCATTTGCATGGTGGTGGCATTTTGGGCTTCATCTAGAATAATAAAGGCTTCGTTTAAGGTTCTGCCACGCATAAAGGCTAAGGGTAATATTTCTATCACGTCACTTTGGACTAATTTTTGCGTTTCTTTAAATCCTATCATTTCATACAAAGCATCATAGATGGGACGCAAGTAAGGCAAAACCTTTTCAACCAAGTCTCCTGGTAAGAATCCTAATTTTTCACCTGCTTCAACAGCTGGTCGCACAAATACCAATCGCTGAACCTCACCTTTTTCAAAATATTGAATGGCCTTTGCCACGGCCAGATAAGTTTTTCCGGTTCCTGCAGGTCCTACCGCAAAAGTAAGATCTGAAACATCAATACCTTTAAGATAAGTTTCTTGGGTGACATTTTTAGGAGTAATGATTTTGCGATGTAATTTGAGTTGGTTTGTCATATTGGCATGTTTTATAAATATACTGCAAGAATAGTACATGAGCAGGCTATGATGCAAGCCTCTCTATCCAGTCAACAACCAGTTCACTTGATCTTTCAAATCAATTGAAATGTGTGAGAGCTCTTCAATGGTTTCATCTTCATAGATATTGACATCGGGTTTTAACAATTGATGATGGGCAATAACAAGATCGCGATGATGATGAAGCCAGGCAATTTGCGGGGCAAAAAGATGAAGCATTGCATCCACCCACTGATCGAGCACTTGCCAATAAGGATCTGTATTTAAGGTCATTTTATATCGTTTGATAAAATGAGCAACGTGTTTCCCGTCATACCAGACTTCATCTGTCACCCAACGATTGACAGTAAATAAACGGATAGGTTGGCCAAATCGATTCATGGAAATAGCAACAATATGCGCCATGGGATTATCAAAATTTTTTTTCCAGTCGCTCAAGGGCGTTGGTTTGATGCTTTTGGGAATATGTTTATATCGCAAAAAACAATGAAAATGGCCATGCTCCTTGCTTTTCCTGTTTTCTCGGTGGCAGTGATAAAAGTACTGAGCGCCTGTCGTTTTATCGATACGGTCTCCTTTGGGATAATGATTCATCCGTACGTGGCGGCGCTTATCTTGTAAGGTGTGATGCAGTATATTTTGACCTTGATCGGTAGTCATCTGCTGTTGTGTGATTAATACTTGCTCAGCATATCCTAACATTTTATTTCGGTGCCACTTTGACAAAGTGGGCAGTATAAATGGAGGCTCGTGGTGCATAAATTCATCTGGGAATGAGTATATGATGTAATTCACTAACACGATTGATTCATGCTAGTGAATTACTGTTTCATGAACTGATGATTAACTTCCGCTACAAGGTTTGCAGCCTTGACAAGTTTTGGCACCAGAACAACCTTTACAACCAGAACAACCTTTACAGCCAGCACAACCTTTACAACCGGTGCATCCTGCTTGTTGAGTTCCTGCTGTTGTGGCATAAGCAACAGGAAGAATTGTTGCGGCAGACAAAGTAGTTAATAATGCAGCTACAGCTAATGATGTTTTTTTCATGGTAACCATCCTTGAAAATTAATTAATTAATTAAAAGACGAACTTGATACTACGATTGTCATCTTAGCAAAAGGTTAAGACATCTCATAGAGCATACCTATAAAAAAACAAAAAAAGTGTGTTTCATCAAGTTCTTCTGCTATTTTTGATCCAAAATGGACTATAATAGCGTACCTAGTGAATGATGATGGTTTGAAACTTGATAGATCTACACTGCCACAGCCTATTTTCAGATGGGGGGTTAAGTCCTCATGATTTATTTATGAAAGCGCTAAATGCAAATGTATCCATTTTAGCCCTGACTGATCATGATACCATTGAAGGCCTGATGCCATTACATGAAGCGGCAGAGAATTCCACCATCAAGATCATCAATGGAATAGAATTAAGTGTCCGATGGAAAAAATACGATATTCATATTTTAGGGTTACACATTGACGCTGATGATCCATCATTACATCGGTTAATTGCTTGTCAAAATGAAAAGCGTATGGCACGTGCTAAAGAAATAGGAAGTGGATTAGCAAATTGTGGGGTAGATGATGCTTTTGATAAAGCGTGTGCTTTGGCCGGTCATGAAAGAGTGAGTCGAGCACATTATGCCCATTTGTTGGTAAACGAGGGTAAAGTTCAAGATATAAAACAGGCGTTTAAAAGATATCTAGCTGTTGGACGCCCAGCGTTTGTACCCACTGCTTGGGTGAGCATAGATGAAGCAGTTCAAGTCATTCATCAAGCTCAAGGGCAAGCCGTGATTGCACACCCTCTTAAGTACGGATTAACCCGTAGCAAATTATATGAATTGATTCGTGATTTTAAACAGGTTGGTGGTGATGGGATGGAGGTTGTTTCTGGTGAGATGACAACCATGGATATGAATGAATTGGCAGGTCTTTGTCTTCGATTTGACTTACTGGCATCCACTGGTTCTGATTATCATCATGATGGAGTATCTCGAACCCCCCTTGGCCAACAGCGACCTTTGCCGGTAAACTGTATTCCCATTTGGCGTCAATGGAACATATAAGGATCTTACATTTATGAGTCAAATTTTTGCCATTCATCCGGATAATCCACAATCAAGATTATTGCGTCAGGCGGCTACTATTATTGAAGAAGGCGGATTAATTGTGTATCCCACAGACTCAGGATATGCCTTGGGGTGTGGTCTTGGTAATAAATCAGCCTTGGAACGAATCAGACGATTACGTCAGCTAGGTAAACATCATAATATGACCCTGGTTTGCTATGATTTGTCACAGCTTTCCATGTATGCACGGGTGAGTAATCCTATTTTTCGACTGTTGAAAGCATTCACACCTGGTTCTTATACCTTTATTTTGACAGCTACAAGTGAAGTTCCTCGATTGATGTTACATCCCAAGCGCAAAACGCTCGGATTAAGAGTTCCTGAAAATACAATTACATTGTCATTATTAGAGTGCTTAGATGCCCCGCTGATGAGTACGACACTTATTTTACCAGGAGCATCAGCACCATTGAGTGAACCTGAATCTATTAAAGATTTATTAGGTAATCAAGTTGACTTGGTGATTGATGGAGGAAATTGTGGATATCAACCTACGACAGTGGTTGATTTGACGGGGGATTACCCAGTCATCATACGAGAAGGAAAAGGGGATCCAACTCCTTTTAGGTAAGCTAATCATTGAGGGTTTGAATGTCTGGTCTATTTAATGCTAACAAAAGAGTCGTTTCAGGAATGAGAGTGAGTGGTAACTCACATCTGGGACATTACCATGGGATATTAAAAAATTGGGCAAAACTACAGCACCAATATGATTGCTATTTCTTTGCTGCAGATTGGCATGGTCTAACAACACGATATGATGAACCAGGTATTTTAGAAAAATTAGTCTGGGAAATGATCGTTGATTGGTTAGCTTGTGGTCTTAATCCCAGTTTATCACGGATTTTTATTCAATCTTGGGTTCCTGAGCATGCTGAGTTGCATTTATTGCTTTCCATGATCACCCCATTAGGTTGGTTAGAGCGTGTTCCTACCTACAAAGATCAGCAAGAGAAACTCAGTGAAAAGGATTTATCTACTTATGGTTTTCTTGGGTATCCATTGTTACAAAGTGCCGATGTACTGCTTTATAAAGGCGATCTAGTGCCTGTTGGTGAGGATCAAGTCGCTCATATTGAGCTGATTCGTGAAGTTGCCAGACGGTTTAATTTTATTTATGGTCGCGAGTCAAACTTTGAAGGACAAGCGATTGATGCAATAAAAAAAATGGGTAAAAAAAATGGAAAGCTGTATAGTGAGTTGCGGCAAGATTTTCAACAAAATGGCTGTCATGAATCACTGAATACGGCAAGAGCATTGCTTGAAAATCAGCATAACTTATCCATGGGTGACAAAGAACGATTACTCGGATATTTAGAAGGTATTGGTAAAATTATTTTACCAGAACCGCAACCACTGTTAACCGACCATTCTAAAATGCCAGGTCTTGATGGGCTTAAAATGTCTAAGTCGTATCATAATACGATTAATCTCCGTGAGCCGCTTGATGATGTTGAAAAAAAGATTTTGACCATGCCTACTGATCCTGCTCGTATCAGGCGGACTGATCCTGGTGACCCTGAAAAATGCCCTGTTTGGCAATTTCACAAAATATATTCTAATGAAGAAGTCCAGGCATGGGTACAAAATGGATGTCGTTCAGCAGGGATTGGGTGCGTTGATTGTAAACGTCCTGTGATTGATGCTGTTAAAGAAGAGCTCATCCCCATTCAAACTGCCATTAAAGAATATGAAGAAGATCTAGGCTCAGTAAAACGTGTAGTGGCTGAGGGAAGTGAACAAGCTCGTGAAGAAGCCACTAAAACATTAAATGAAGTACGTGAGGTGATAGGGTTGGATTATTGATGAATGAGGTCATGGCCGAAGAGCCTATGGTTTTGGCTGTTATATCTGGCAAGCCTTTCACAGAGCTACCTCGGGATTTATTTATACCCCCTGATGCTTTAGAAGTATTGCTAGACTCATTTACAGGTCCTCTGGATTTACTGTTGTATTTAATTCGCGAACAGAATATCGATATCCTTGATATTCCGATGGCTAAGATTACTGAACAGTACATGCAATATATTGAATGGTTAGAGATGCGGCGCCTTGAATTGGCTGCCGATTATTTGGTGATGGCGGCTCTCTTAATAGAAATCAAATCAAGGCTTTTATTACCTCGTACAGAGTGCCTGATGGAGATTGAAGAAGATCCGCGTATGGAATTGGTCAGGCGTCTTCAACTCTATGAACAATTTAAGTGTGCTGCTGACTTGATGGACAGTCTTCCCAGGCAAGATCGTGATGTGTTTCAATTGAGTGTTTCAACAAACCTTCAGATGCCTCAAAAAGCACTTCCAAGTGTGGGTTTGGATGCAATAAAAGAGGCATTGATGAATGTGCTGTCTCGTCAAAAGTTGGTCAGTCATCATCATGTGACCCGAGAATTGTTGTCAGTTCGTGAAAAAATGACCTCTATATTACAAAAGCTTAAACACCAAAAACTCATAGAGTTTGTACAATTTTTACAACCTGTTGAGGGTCGTATGGGACTTGTTGTGACCTTATTGGCAGTCCTTGAATTAGCTAGGCAATCATTAGTCGTTTTGATCCAACGAGAACCACATGCATCTATCTATCTACAGGCACCACGTCATGGATGAGCTTGAATTGAAACAAATCATTGAAGCTTTGCTGATGAGTAGCGCACATCCATTAACCATTGAAGATATGTTGTCTGTGTTTGATGATTGGGAAAAACCTAGTACTTCTATGCTAGAACAGGCACTAAAACGTTTAAGTATGGAGTATGAGTCTCGCGCAATTGAATTAAAAGAAGTCGCAAGAGGGTATACTTTGCAAACCAAAAAAGAGTATAGCAGCTGGATTATTCGGTTATTATCTGAAAAACCAACCAAATATTCACAAGCATTTTTAGAGGTTCTTGCCATCATTGCTTACAGACAACCTGTGACTCGAGCAGATATCGAAGAGATTCGTGGGGTTTCAGTGAGTAGTACGATGCTAAAAACATTAATAGAGCGTGAATGGATCCATATCGTGGGTCGGCGAGATGTTCCTGGTAAACCTGCAGTCTATGCAACAACCCATACTTTTCTTGATTATTTTAATCTGAAAAGCATTGGTGATTTACCCGTTATTCCTATAGAACAAGGCATGAACCATCATGAGTAGTGAAAGGTTACAAAAAATTTTAAGTCAATCAGGGTTTGGATCCAGAAGAGAAATGGAGCGTTGGATTGAAGAGGGACTTGTCGCAGTTAATGGGGTCATAGCGAAGATTGGTGATGTGGCAACTGCTGATGATAAAATCAGCGTGAAAGGACGGATCATCATCAATCCGCTCACGGCAAGCGGCCAGATCGAAGGTGGCATGATTCAGGCGCTCGGTTATGCGGTGTGCGAAGAAATGAAATACGACGAAAGAGGAACGAGTGAGTTCCGAACGACGGAGCGACGAGCGCCAAGGAAAACCTAAGGTCAGGCCTCCCTCGTCGCTGCGGTTCTCCGCAGGGGTCATGTTGTCGT
>JAKBCM010000032.1 GCA_021807845.1 Pseudomonadota bacterium | reverse complement strand
GACCAGAACCAATCATAAGTCCCAAAATAATGCATCCGTGCTTTATCATGTTTAGACGATATACTGAAAGATTTTAACAACCTTATTCACACCCTTGACCTGTCTTGCCACATTCACGGCTAAATTGGCTTGTTCATGGCTAACAATACCCATCAAATAAACCACGCCATTTTCAGTAACAATGCGGATGGAACCAGACTCCAAGCCTTTTTTAGTCAGCATTTGACTACGCACTTGCCCGGTAATCCATGCGTCTTTACTGCGCTGGCTCAAAGGAATGGGATAGCTCACCGTGACTTCATCATAGACTCGGCGCACATTAGGAGTCTGATGAGCAAGCTTTTCCGCAAGCACTCGCAATGAGGCAGCGGGTGTTTGTCCTATCAAAAGAACAACCTGATTATAGCTTGTGACCAAGATCCGAGAATCACGAAACCGTGGATCTGTCACAATCGCTTTGTGTAATAAGTAAAATATACGCGCATCTCGCTCCATCATGGTCACACTGCGTCTGTCATAAACCGCAGCACCTCCTGCTGCACCTACAACAACAACAGCAGCACAACTGGTTAATAATGCGCCCAATAGCAAATAAAGAATTGCTTTTATTTTCATGTTCACCCCAACATTTGACCAAATAATGACTGATCAATCAAATCACAAAAACAATGTAAAATGAATAAGTGCATTTCACTGATTTGTGCCGATGTATCTCCAGGAACTCGCAATTCAATGTCTTCAGGTCCCAGATGGTTCTGAAGAACACCCCCATCACGCCCATTAAGAAGAATGGTATCCATCCCTCGATCATGAGCAGCATGTACCGCCTGCAATACATTATTAGAATTGCCAGACGTGGTCAGCGCGAGTAACACATCACCCTCTTGTCCAATAGCCTGAATTTGACGGGCAAACATTTGATCATGGTGTCCATCATTGCTGACTGCAGTTAATACACCAAGATCGGTGGTTAGTGCAATCACCGGCAAAGGAGGGCGCTCCACTTCAAAGTGATTCAGCATCGCAGACGTAAAATGTAGGCAATTCGCAGCAGACCCCCCATTGCCACACAAAAAGATCCTGCCATCCTTTAATAAACAACTCACCAATCGACTAGCTACTTTGGCAATGAGATCGGAAAGCGTATCCGCAGCAGCTATTTTTGATTCAATACTGACACCAAATAGATGTCTAACCCTGTCTTCCATTTGTGTCATCTCTTACCTCTTTTTTTGCAATTTTCAAAAAGCCGCCTACAAATACGATGTGGCATAGTCACTTCCCAATAACCCAGGAAACGTCATCCCGAATGCAATCAGGGATCTCCTGATATACGCACTCTGCCACCCGTTAGGAGATCCCTGATTTCATTCGGGATGACGTGTTTTCCCGGACGTGTTTCGTCGGACTTATTGAGGTGCTACGTCGCTTAAACTAACCCTCTGATCCAAATGCATTTTTTATCCATGAGATTTGAGGTGGTATGCCCTCTAAACTCAACACATCAAAACGGACCATTTCTTTATCGTATAATTGTTTAACGACCAAATAAAGCGAAGCCGTCTTGAGTATTTTTTGTCTTTTGGCATAGCTCACACTCGCTAAGGCCCCACCAAAATCACGGCCAGATCGTGCGCGAACTTCAACAAAAACCAAAGTAGAACCATCACGCATGATCAAATCAATTTCACCCATTTTACATCGATAATTGCTTTCTACCCATTTCAATCCTTGCGCAGTTAAATACGCTCGCGCTTCTTCTTCCCGATGCAATCCTATTTTTAATGACATGATGGATGTGCAACCCTTCTTAATGACTGATTAACTGATCTATCATTTGTTTTAAGGTATCATCATTCTCATAATGAATGATCAAAGTGCCTTTCCCTGCTTTTCCTGCTTTGAGTTTTACTTTTGTCTTTAATTGGGCCGCTAAGGTTTGTAGGGCTTTCTCAAACTTCACAGGCATGTCTTTCTTTATTTTGGGCAAACTATGCACACCTGCTTTCACTCTGGCAACTAGCGCCTCTGTTTCTCGCACGGATAAATGCTTTGCAACAACTAAGTTAGCCACTTCAGATTGCTGAGTTTCATCCAGCATCAAAAGCGCACGCGCATGCCCCATGTCTAAGTCACCATGCTCAAGCATCCGTCTGACATTGATATTTAAATTCAACAAGCGTAAATAGTTACTCACTGCTGCTCGTGACTTACTCAATAGTTCTGCAATTTGTTGGTGAGTCAGTGCAAATTCTGTGGTTAATCGATGCATCGCTCGTGCTTGATCCATGGCATTTAAATCTTCCCGTTGTAAATTTTCAACCAATGCCATAGCCATGGCTGTTTCATCATCTACCTGACGAAGAACAACAGGCACCTCTTTTACTCCAGCCAATTGACAGGCTCGCCAACGTCTTTCTCCAGCGATGATTTCATAACGACCATTGGTGATTTCTCGAACCACTAAAGGTTGTAATAAGCCTTGTTTTTTGATGGACTCGGCCAACTCAGCTAGTGCACCCTCGTCCATGTCTCCACGAGGCTGGTATTTGCCCGGCTGGAGAATATCTATGGCTAGAGACAATTGGGCCATTTTAGTCTCTTCAGAAATCACCGGCGAACCGCTTTCTGGATGACTTAACAGTGCAGAAAGATTACGGCCTAAGCCACCACGTTTTATCACCATAGATTACCTCTCATTGCTTAAGAAACAGGCGCGCTTTGCCTACTCATCACTTCTGAAGCTAAAACCATATAAGCAGCCGCACCTGGAGATGATTTATCATATTGCATAGCGGGCATCCCATGGCTTGGCGCCTCTGCTAAACGGACATTTCTCGGTACCACTGTCCGATAAACTTTGTTTTTAAAGTGCTCTAATAATTGTTTAGACACATCCATACACAAGCGATTCCGTGCATCAAACATAGTGCGAAGCACACCTTCAATTTGTAAGCGCGGATTCACTGAGCTTTGTACTTGCTCTATCGTTGACATCAGTGCTGCCAAACCTTCTAGGGCATAATATTCACATTGCATAGGGATAAGAACTGAATCTGCGGCAACCAAGGCATTGATGGTTAACGTGTTGAGAGCCGGAGGGCAATCAATCAGAATATAGTGATAACTGCTTTGCAATGGCTGAAGGGCCTTAAATAAAAAGGTTTCGCGGTGATTTTGCTCCATTAAACTCACCTCAGCCACTGTCAAATCACTATTGGCCGGGATCAAATCAAATCCATAATTGGTTAATAAGCAAGCTTGCTCGGCCAAACAATCCCGCAACAAGACATCATTGCTGGTATGAACCAGCGTGTTTTTATCAACCCCACTCCCCATCGTTGCATTTCCTTGTGGATCAAGATCGACCAACAAGACACGTAAGTGATTTGCTGCTAAAGATGCTGACAAATTAATCGCAGTTGTGGTCTTACCAACACCACCTTTTTGATTGGTAATGGCAATGATTTTCGCCATAGTTATTCCTTATTTTCAACAATCACACAACATCGCATACCCAGAATACCTGGCACATGATAAGTCTTCACTTGAAAGGGCTGAGTTATCTTTAGGAGCTCTTTATCCACTTGTGGTCCTTTCATGGCCAACCAAATTCCGTCAGGTGCTATGACATGCTTTGTCCAAGCCATCATTTGTTCGATATCGCTAAAAGCCCGACTGATTACTGTATCAAATGAAGACTCTGCACGATAGTCTTCCACTCGCGCTTTTACGATATCGACATTGGTTAATGACAGCACGCGCTTCACTTCCTGTAAAAAACGAATTTTTTTCCCATTACTATCTAGCAATACCACTTGTAACTCAGGACGCGCTATGGCTAAAGGAATGCCAGGTAAGCCTGCTCCTGTTCCGACATCCAGCAAGTATTGTCCCTTCACCCAGGGTAAAATCGCAAAACTATCGAGAAGATGTCTTGTGACCATGTCCTCTTTAGCACGCACTGCTGTTAAATTATAAGCGCGATTCCATTTAGATAATAGATTTAAATAACAGAGTAAGGCTTCTGTGGGAGCAGATTGCCCAAGCACTTCTAGCCCTTGGTTCAAAAGACAAGTCAACTGTTCATCTGAAGAACTCATGCCAACAACCGCTGCTTTTTCAAATGAACCAATAACAAAGATAAAGCAGCAGGGGTTACACCAGAAATGCGACCCGCTTGAGCAATAGTAAGCGGTTTTACCAAAGTGAGTTTTTGGATCACTTCACTCGATAAACCAATCACTTGTTGATAATCTAATCCTTCTGGAATGCGGGTATTTTCATGTTTTTTCATCCGCAAAATATCTGATTGTTGACGCTCAATGTAGCCCTGGTACTTACTTTGTATTTCCACTTGTAGGGCAACTGCCTCTGTCAAAAGAGGTAATGACAACTCATCAATCATTTGCAAATGCTGATAAGAGATCTCTGGTCGTTTTAACAAATCAACCGCTCGACAATCATGCACCAATGGTGCTTCTAAAACTGTTGATAGCTGCTCATTATGACCGACTCGAACCCATGTATCTAAGAGAAGACGGTGCGTTTTATCTATGGCATCACGCTTTTCACAGAATGCCCGCCAACGCGCTTCACCAACAAGACCGAGCGTGTGCCCTTTTTCAGTTAAGCGAAGATCAGCATTATCTTCACGCAGCAACAAGCGATACTCAGCCCGCGATGTAAACATTCGATAAGGCTCTTGTGTGCCACACGTGATCAAATCATCGATTAACACGCCCATGTAAGCTTCATCTCGCCGCGGGCTCCATAAGGGTTCTTCTTTCACCCAAAGAGACGCATTCATACCTGCAATCAACCCTTGGGCCCCGGCTTCTTCATAACCTGTGGTACCATTGATTTGACCTGCAAAAAACAAATTAGCAAATGGTTTGGTCTGCAAAAAGGGCGTTAAGGCACGAGGGTCGAAATAATCATATTCTATGGCATAACCTGGGCGCGTGATATGGGCTTGTTCAAACCCTTTAATCGTGCGTACAAACTTGACTTGTACCTCAAAAGGCAGGCTCGTTGAAATCCCATTGGGATAGATTTCGTCAGTCGTCAAGCCTTCTGGTTCAACAAAAATTTGATGTGAGGACTTGTCAGCAAATCGCACGACCTTATCTTCAATCGATGGACAATAACGAGGGCCAACCCCCTCAATTACCCCAGCATACATGGGTGATTGGTGAAGATTTTCGCGAATGATGTCATGGGTTTGTGCCGTGGTATGAGTGATGTGGCAAGCCACTTGTTGTGGATGATGAGACACATCGCCTAAATAAGAAAAGACGGGTAATGGCTCATCTCCCGGCTGGATCGTCATTTGACGATAATCCAATGTACGGCCATCAATCCGAGGTGGTGTTCCCGTTTTTAACCGACCCACCGGCAGGTTTAATTCGCGCAAACGCTCTGCCAAGGCAATGGCTGGCGGATCACCCGCCCGTCCCCCAGCATATTGATTCATTCCAACATGAATTTTGCCACCCAGAAAAGTTCCTACAGTCAACACCACCGAACGAGCCCGTAGAGTCAACCCCATTTGGGTGCGCACCCCAACCACTTGATCTCCTGAGATCAAAATATCATCGACTGCTTGTTGAAATAACGTCAGATTTTCTTGGGATTGGAGTATTTGGCGAATAGCTTGTCGATAAAGTACCCGATCCGCTTGCGCCCTGGTTGCACGAACAGCTGGACCCTTAGACGCATTTAATATGCGAAATTGAATACCAGCCCTATCTGCAGCAATCGCCATGGCGCCGTCAAGGGCATCAATTTCCTTAACCAAATGTCCTTTGCCTATTCCCCCAATGGCCGGATTACAAGACATTTGTCCAAGCAAATCCATGTTATGGGTCAAGAGTAAAGTCACAGAGCCCATCCGTGCAGCTGCAAGCGCTGCTTCCGTACCAGCATGGCCCCCACCAATAACAATCACATCATAGTGTTTTTCTAGATTCATAATGAATGATACAAGGTCACAAAAAGTGCAATTATACACTTTTTTAGCAAGATACCCAATGCATTTTAACGATTTTAACGATTAACCACCCGGTTTAGGATCCAAACCATAAGAGGCATTCGGAGCCAGAATACCCCCTGTCTTTTCTGGCCCTCCTTTGTCGAAAAATTCTGGCGTCCATACCGTTGACGCTTTGTCTAAAGAGACTAAATCATCAAGCATTGGAACAGGCTTACTCGCAAACGCTTTATACATTGCTTCATCAAACTCTGGTAATTGATCAGGCGAAGGTTCAAAACGATTTAAAATTAAATAAGAAGTGATCGCCAAAGCAAATCCCGCTGCTATCACAGCAAGACCTATCCCAAGTGGCATAAACATCAGGGACACAAATATCAGGGGCGGCACTAATAAATCAACCAACATGACCCGTACGAGTTTCATTTTCTGAAAACCAGACAATCGGTCTTGATACAAAGAGTCAGCCATCAATTGTTTCATATCTAAATACAATTGTTTTTTGACCAGCTCATCTGTTGTTTCGCTAAATTTTACGAGTAAAACTTCCACATCACATCTGTTCATGCGACTTATTTCTTGGGCTTTTGCAACACCAAGACCTTCACTCACCGCAGAATAAACTGCTGTAATGACAAAACATAAGGCGGCACCGAGCACGCCTAAGATCAAAGCCGTTGCGGGTGCAAGAGCTGCTGGTGGAAAAAGAAAAGAAACCATCAAAGCAAAAGAAATCAGTAGAGCTGCAGCATAGCTCAAATCATTGACCAAAGCATATTTCTTATACTGCCACTCCAACTCGCATCTCTTTTTAGACTGAATTAAGGCATCAAGCTGAATCGATAATTTCAGCCGCTCTTCCTCTTCTTCGTTTAAAGCATTTATTTTTTGCCTTAACTCATCAATATCACGTTCAAATCGCAAAATTTCGGCATGATGTTTGGTATCTTCTTCATAAAATCGCCAAACAGTTAATACCACATCCATTAACAATAACCCCGTGGTCACCACATTTCCCAAGTAGCCCAATAATCCTTTTCCTATTAACCAGAGGAAACAAGCCATATTGATGAGTCCCCAAAGAGAATCATTCAATAGTGCAAATTTTCGTTGCTGCCATTGAGCATTGAATCGCTCTCCAAACGGAATTTGTCGCTCTTCTTCGCTCATCCAAGGACCTGCAATGGTATGTTTCAGCAATAAACCCAAATTGATGCCAAAGCGCACGAAATAAAGCACCCAACTGATATAACCAGTTACAGGTAAAGGGGCTTGCACTCCCCATTCTGCTTGTGGTTTATTGGCAAATTCATCAGGGATTAAACCAATAACTGTGGACAAAAAATTACCACACCATACCCAATAAAGACGCCGACCATTGAAGATCCCCATCCATTCCTTTACAACACCCGTCTGACCAGAGTTGTCCCATTCTTCAGGTGAAGGTTCATTTTCTTCGTCAATGAAATCAAGCAGAGCGTCTATCACCATAGGTGCAACCAGTGTGACTCCCAAATACTTAAGATGTTTTTCTGAATCATCAATCGCTGAAAGAAGGAGCGTTTCTGGTGTCTTCTTTTGTTTCCTTTTGCGGATTTCATTGATAAGAAAGGCATTCTTTTTGATTTGATTTGAAAGATGCGGTAAATCTTGCCTTCTATGTTCGACTTCATGCAACTGGTACTGAGCGGATAAGACATAGAAAGAAAACAAAAGCTCTTCTTCCAACGCATCCAGTTGAGCATCATTCATAAATTGAAATTTGACGACATTGGTTCCGTTTAGCTGATGCTCACAAAAAGTGACCGCATCGGCCAATGATTGACTTTGTCGAAACAACTGCAGATGATCAAGTGCTAGTTTCTTACCCGGTAGATAGGATTCATCATACAAAGTACGTACTGCATTTTGTCCAGCGTCATCAAGTGTGGCAAAGGATGTGCTATCTAAAATACAGCTATTGGGCATGATCTCCCCCGTTCATGAAATAATGATCCTATAAAATATGCGCAAAAAAAACAATCTGCTCTATTTTATAACATAGCACGTTTTTGTAAAACAAGGGAGTTTTATGAAACTTTACTCATTACAAACCTAATTTACATTTGCTTGATTTTTACTGGCGATAAGATGAACAAACAGGAAATAATAAAAACACGAGGTGGGCTCTACCTTAGCCTAACTGCATTATTATTGTCATTGGTATTCTGAATTTAAACAACCTCAAGTGCCACTTCTGTATTGGATTGCGGCTGCCGTTGGTAGATATCATCAAAGCGAATAATATCATCCTCTCCCAGATAGGCACCACTTTGTACTTCTATGACATAAAGTGGCTCAGTCCCTGCGTTTCCGAGACGATGGCGGGTTTTTTCAGGAATATAGGTGGATTGATTCACCATCAAATGCATGTGTTGCTGACCATTCACGACTTCAGCCTCTCCACCTACTACAACCCAATGTTCCGCCCGATGCTGATGCATTTGCAAAGATAATTTAGCGCCTGGTTTCACCATCAAACGCTTGACCTTAAATGTGGCTCCCTCAGCCAACACTTCATAATATCCCCAAGGGCGAGAAACGCGTTGGTGCTCATTAAGAAGCGACATATGATCCTTGCTTAGAGCACTCACTATTTCTTTGACTTGTTGTGAGTAACGCTTATCAGCAACGAGGACAGCATCTCCCGTCACAACAATGATTTGATCACGAATACCTAAAGTGGTCACCAAAGTATCTTCACTACTGATGAGACAATTGTGGCTATCTTTAGCCATCACTTTGCCATGCAATGCATTTCCGTTTGAATCCAGTTCGTTGGCTTCAAGAACTGCAGTCCAGCATCCCAAATCACTCCATTGCATATCAACAGGGATGACCGCTGCTTTTTTTGTTTTTTCCATCACTGCGTAATCAATAGATTCATCTCGGCACTTAGCAAATGCCTCCATATCAAGCCTCAGATAATCATGGTGATGCTGGGCCTTCATCACCGCTTCTTGACTATGGATCAGAATATCTGGTGCGTATTTTTTTAACTCATCAAGGTATGTGCCTGCTCGACAAACAAACATCCCACTGTTCCAATAATAATTGCCTGCTTGAATAAATGCCTCAGCCGTACTGGCATCAGGTTTTTCTCTAAAGCTTGCTACGGATAACACATCTGAAGACAATGATGGCTTCGCTTCAATGTAACCATACCCGGTTTTCGCACCGATTGGTTTGATGCCAAAGGTGACCAAGGCATGCTCTGTGCTGGCAAACTCTGCACCCTTCATCATGGCATCGAGCCATGCTGCATCATCAGCAATCCAATGATCCGAAGGAAGAATCAACATGACTGCATCTTTTCCTGCAATTGTGGTAATATAATGCGCAGCACTAGCGATAGCTGGTGCGGTATTGCGTGCACAAGGCTCAAGTAAATAGGTAATTGGCGTAGAAAACGCTTGTAGTTGCTCTTGACAAAGAAAATAATGAGCGTCATTACTCACAATCAATGTTTTTGCTTGAGGCAACCTATTCGAACGCTGGATGGTTTGTTGCAATAGAGATGATTCGCCTTGTAGACGCAAAAATTGTTTGGGAAAATTCTTCCGTGATAATGGCCACAGTCTTGTGCCAGAACCACCTGCGAGAATTACCGGAAAAAATAAAGTTGTCATTGTTATCCATCCAATGGCACGAATGTGCGCCATTTTAACAATAGATCACTTAGCATATCAACGTCATGAGAACTTTATGAAAAAAGCAGTGATTTTATTATCGGGTGGGCTTGACTCAGCAACATGTCTTGCTTTGGCCAAGTCACAAGGGTTTTGTTGTGATGCGCTAAGCTTTGATTATGGACAACGCCATGGTTATGAATTGCAAAGCGCACGCGCTATTGCTCAGAAAATTGGCGTCAATAATCATCGCATCGTTCATCTTAATATTGATCAATTTGGAGGATCAGCACTCACTGATAGCTCACTCCAAGTGCCTAGCCACAGCAATACCACAGATATTCCCATCACTTATGTTCCCGGACGTAACACCATTTTTTTATCTATTGCCTTAAGCCTGGCTGAAAGCATTGAAGCTTATGATATTTTTATCGGTGCAAATGCCATTGATTATTCTCATTATCCTGATTGTCGACCTGAATTCATTACAGCGTTTCAAGCCCTGGCTAATGTAGCGACCAAAGCTTCTATTCTGGGGCAACACTTTACGATTCAAGCGCCTTTATTACATCTGTCTAAAGCAGAAATCATTCAAAAAGGCCAGGAGTTGGGTGTGGACTATGGTTTAACCGTCTCTTGTTATCAATTGGATGATAAGGGGGCAGCTTGTGGTCATTGTGATAGTTGCGTGTTAAGACAACGAGGATTTATCCAAGCAGGTATAAAGGATCCCACGTTTTATCAATAATGGTTATTTTTAATTCACATCCGCATCTGATGATGATAGGATCTGCACGATATTTAACCTAGGAGTCATCGCTATGTTATCATTTTTAAAGACATACTGGTTTATGCTCACTTTAACCGCTTTAGCGCTGGCCGCAGCAGCTATTTGTATTTTCTTTCCACCAGCGCCTATTATTATCCTTGCCTTAGGTCTTGCCTCAACTTCCGCTTTTGCAACGCTTGGAGCCGCAGCTCTTCCGTTAGCAATCACAACGATCGCACTCAGTTCAGCCGTTGCAGTCTATGTTGTT
>JAKBCM010000031.1 GCA_021807845.1 Pseudomonadota bacterium | reverse complement strand
AGTACAGTGGCTACTCACGGCATTCGCGAGACATGAATAATCTGTCACTAAAGTGCCAAAGCTTCTCGAGGAGATGATACTTTGTTTTTTTTCAGGAGGCTGAAATCCATTACAAATATGGCCTTTGAGTTCCATAGCAGTGCGCATCAGTACCACATTGAAATGATCCCGAATGATTTTAGGATTACTCAATGCCAAATCAGCCGCGCTATAAATCCCTTTTTGTACTAATTTTTTTTGCCACTGATGTCCAACTCCCCAAACTTCACCCACTTCTATTTGATGAAGCCACTGTGTCTGATCCTTGAGGTTAAAGACGGTTGTTTTCAGTATTTTTTTGGCAATATGATTGGCAAGCTTTGCCAATGTTTTGGTTTGACCAATTCCAACAGACGTGGGTATGCCTGTTTCTTTCAAAATACGATGTTGTAACTCATCACAAAAGCTATTGTGCTGATGTAATGGCATGCGCCTTAAATCAAGAAATGCTTCATCAATTGAATAAATCTCTACATGATCCCAACTGTTTTCAATGGTACGCATCACACGATAAGAGAGATCACCATACAAGATATAATTGGATGAAAATACCTGTACGCGCTTTGCTTGACACAATGATTTGATTTTAAAATAAGGCTCTCCCATACCAATACCCAATGCTTTTGCTTCATTGGAACGAGCAATGACACAACCATCATTATTGGAAAGCACAATAATAGGCTTATCTCTTAAATCAGGGCGAAATAAGCGCTCACAAGAAGCATAAAAATTATTACAATCAATGAGCGCAAACATCAGCGCACCTGATGAATCACGTAGGTTACGACACCCCAAATGACTAAATCTTGGAAATCAGTGATATCAATCGCCGGATAGTCGCTGTTTTCAGCCAATAATTGAACCCGCCCATGTAAACACGATATGCGTTTGACCGTTAACTCACCATCCACTGCCGCAATGACAATTTTTCCATGAGTCACTTCCAAACTTCTATCAACAATGAGCATATCCCCTGACTGAATGCCTGCATTTTTCATCGACTCACCTGATGCTTTCACAAAAAAGGTAGCCGTTGGGTGCGCTATCAAATGCGTATTTAAATCAAGCTTTGCTTCAATGTAGTCATCCGCAGGAGATGGAAATCCCGCACGTACGGAACTGGAATAAAGAGGACACTCAATAGGTTGAAGGTTATGCGCCAAATAAGCCATCACATCGTCAATGCGCGACAAGGGAATGCGAATGGGCTTTGTTGCCTCTCCATAGGTATTACGCCCCTTAGGACGCCCTGCCCCATCTCTTTTTCCACCACGATTCATCTGACTACCATTTGATTAATGAACATTAATCAAATGGTAGCTGGGAACAAGTCTTTTGTAAATGGCTATATATCAGGTTGATTGCCTGCTTCAAGCGCATCTAATTCGTCCATTTTGTCTTTGTACTTATTTTCAAGGGCTATGATAGAGCTTGTTTTGAGGTTAAAGAGTCGTGTAAAAAACCCTTGCCCCGTTTCAAGTGTCTTGTACCCCTCTTCATTTTTAAACAGTGCCAAAAGCGTTTCAAGCTGAGGTTTTGTGACGCAATCATCTATTCTAGTAAAAAAATCATCCAAAATTTCTGACTTGAGTGCATCCCCTTTTATCTGGTTTTTAGGATCATGTGCGGTAAAGAGATGAAATCGCCCCGTTTGGAAGGGTCTATTGGTTTTATCAATATAGAACTGATAATACCCCTGATGAGAAAGAAGCGGTTGAAAGGTTTGATAAGCCTGTTGCACGCTTATATCTGTAAAACACGTTTGAATATTTAGCTTTTTGAGTTGAATGACTTCTTGCATTTTTTTTAACAAATCGGGTTTATCCTTATTGCTTGCAGTCAAAAACACTTGTTCTAATTCCTTCATGATGTCTTTGCCTCGCCTCCATCGCTCACCCACTCTTGAGGTAGAAGAACGACGTTCAGAAACACCCATAAATTGAGCATGCCCTTGTTGATCGATGATGACCTGTTCTGTACGCTTTGTAGGTATTGCTCTTAAAAAACAACCCGGTGGTGGAACAGCAAAAAATCGATCATATGCTTTTTGTTTGGTCGAATCAGTATTATGTTGTGTCGTGAGTTGTTGCGTGTTTGGATCTCTTGAAAAATTAGTAGCCTTGCGCCAATCACCAAGAGCCGTATTTAAATTCGCATTTTGAATATTATTCGTATCACCACCCATGATTAAAAATCGACCATGGTGATTCGCTGATGTCTCAAACATCCGCTGATAATCTTCTATCTCCGTTTTATAATCACGGCCATAGAGCAAATGAAGATTCGTCGCAACAATGGTTTGTCCGGTTTGACGATGAGTAAACGTGGTTTCATAACCACGATATTTTTGCTTGGAAGGTTCCGGAAATACACCTTGACTAGCTACTGGTTTTAATTTCTTATTGTTAAATATCAATGCCATAGATTGTTGATTTGGAGAGTTTGGGGTCAAAGTCAAACGATATCCATGTTTTTTTAACATCGCTTCAAACTCAGCTTTCAACGCTTGATGCTCTTTGCGAATCAAAAAATCAATTTCTTGTAGAAAAACAATATCATCACCGCCGTTAGCAATATTTTGTTCTATTTTTTTAAATTGTTCGCGCTTGCGAATATCAAAATGCTCTTTCGACTCATCCTCGTCATAGGGATTATTTGCAAAGGCTTGTGTGGCATGGCTTGCCTTAGAATGACACTTATCTTGCATGTTCCAAGTGCCAACAAATAAGAAAGTTTCTGTTTTATCAGATTTAGGATTCACTGCCTCGAACAAGGTCGATTGATAAGCATGATCAGATAAAACGGGTATTGAACCAGGCATCACAGTTCTCCAGTCTCATACTGATTTTTATTATAGCACATTGATTAAACGTAAATCACGTTCATGAGATCTCATTTCTTAACATGCTTCATCAGACGTCTTTTTCGTTTTATTTGTCGATCTGTGAGTTGATTTTTTTTATCTTTATAAGGGTTAGCGCTCCCTTTAAACTCCAATTTGAGAGGCGGTCCTATGAGGCCTAAGTGCTCGGTAAATCCTTTCACCAAATAACGCTTATAACTATCAGGAAGAGAATCAAGTTGATTCCCATGGATAACAATCAAGGGCGGATTATGACCACCCGCATGCGCATAACGCATCTTGATCCTTCGACCGTTGACCAAAGGGGGGGTATGTTTATTGGTTAAATCCTGTAATAATCGAGTGACTTCTGGCGTTGAAATCGTTTGAGTAGCTGAAGCATACGCTTGGAGGATATCTTTAAAGAGAATCCCAACACCACTGCCATGTAATGCAGAAATAAAACGTATTTTTGCAAAATTCGCAAACTGTAAGCGCCGTGTGAGCTCTTCTTTGACTTGTTCTTTATGATCCAGGGATAAACCATCCCATTTGTTGACCGCAATAACCAGCGCCTTACCCGCATCAATGATAAAACCCAGTAAATGTAAATCTTGATCAGTCAAACCATCTCTGGCATCAAGAATCATCAAGCAAACATGTGATTCTTTAATTGATTGTAACGTTTTTATCACTGAAAATTTTTCAATTTTTTCATCCACTCTTGAGCGTCTGCGAACACCTGCTGTATCTATGAGGAGATAGGCTTGTTCATCTCGAGTAAAGGGGATAGCAATACTATCTCTTGTGGTTCCAGGCATATCGTAAACCACCACACGCTCTTCCCCTAGGATGCGGTTAATTAACGTTGATTTACCCACATTCGGCCGACCAGCAAAGGCAATTTTAATCACATCATCTGTGGTCAACTCTTCTTTGATGGGTTCAAATGCATCGGTGATTACTTCTAATAAAGCATGGATCCCACGACCATGAGTAGCAGATATCCCATAGATAGAAGAAAACCCTAAAGATTGAAAATCAGAACAGACTATTTCTTCATCTAAACCGTCAATTTTGTTGACAATCAGTTGAATGGGTTTACCTATTTTTCTAAGACGTTTGGCAATCGTTTGATCAACAGCAGTCAACCCTGATCGGGCATCAACAATAAAAAAAACAATGTCTGACTCAATTAATGCGATTTCAGATTGTTTAGACATCAAAGCATCGACTTCAATATCATCGACCCCTATGCCACCTGTATCAATAACAATGAAAGATTTGTTGTTAAATGTTGCCTCACCATACTGCCTATCACGAGTTAGGCCTGGAAAATCGGCAACCAGCGCATCTTGAGTGCGCGTTAGCCGATTGAATAAGGTTGACTTACCTACATTAGGCCGTCCGACCAAAGCAATAACAGGGATCATAAGTATCAACTCACAGAAAGACGACTCAATTTACCATTAGCGGTCATCACATAGACACTACGTCCAGAAATAGTAGGTGCAATATCAATCGGTCCGCTTAAAAGCTTGCGTGCCAGAAATTCACCAGTGTAGGTAGAAATAACATGTAGATACCCCGTCCTATCTCCAACAATCAATCGATCACCAACGAGCACGGGTTCTGTCAATCCACGAGCCTTCAATGCAGGTTGCTGCCATTTGACCTGACCATTATGACGGTCTATCGCCCATACAATATCTTCGCTATCGGTGACATATAAGGTTGATTGATCAATCGCCATATTTTTATAAATAGAAGCAGGTTTTCGCCAAACAAATTGTCCGCTTTGTAATGAAAGTGCACCGATATAGCCTTGATAAGTGGCTAAATACACAACCTCCCCGCGTACGATCGGATCAGCATCAATATCGACCAATCGTTCCACATCACTCGATCCACTGGCATAAGCTATACTACGCTGCCAAATCACACTACCTGAAGTCAGATCGATGGCATCTAACTTTCCATCAGAAAAACCAACCAAGGCAAGTTTACCCATAAGCACAGGTGATGAACTCGCCTTTAAAATGAGACTAGGCGAACCATGTTCAGACATCCATTGTTTTTGTCCAGATTTCAGATCAAATGCATAGAGATATCCATCGATGGTTTTGATAATCACTTTATTTTGGGTGATGACAGGTTTTGATAATGCATCACCCGACACTTTAAATTGCTGTATTTCTTTACCATCATTTTGCTTAAGGAGTATGACACTGGAGCGATTGCTTCCTAATGCAATGTATCCATCAGCAATGCTAGGACCACTGATAAGCCCTACCCCTAATGCCGTAGACCATAGCAGATGCCCATTATTTTTGTCGAAAGACTGCACAACGCCACTTGCATTTGCTGCATAAATCACGTTACCGCGAACCACAGGCTTTAATTTCAAATAACTACCCGCCGAACTTGCTTTACCCATAGCCACAGACCAATGTTCCACAAGGGACGCTTTAGATGGCACATCAGGCAAAGCCGAAGGAGTAGGTGTATTGTCTTTACCTAACATGTAGTTATCGATTTGAGTGCAAGCAGGCAAAAAAATCAAGCAAAATAACAAATAGACTATTTTTCGTTTTACAAATAACATAAATCCTCGTAGTTTTATTCTTAAGCAGTTTCAGTTTGGCTATGTTTATCTGTCATGGATTGTGACATAGCAATCAATTCGTTGGTTTTCATTTCCAACATTAGATTCCCCATACCCTTCATTTGTACTTCGTTCATAGCTTCACGGTATGAGCTTACTGCTTGCTGATATTGACCCGTTGCTGCATAGATATCACCGCGTAATTCATTGACGACCGGTTTATAGATGCTACTTTGGATATGATTTAATTCATTTAAAGCTTGATCATATGATTTTGAATTGACCCATAACCGTGCCAAGCGAATTCGGGCAATTTGTTGTAGCACCATGACTTTTGAATGAGTAGCAACATATTGCAATTCTTCTTGTGCTTTAGGATAACGGTCTCTCAACACATAAAGCTTAGCAAGCGTCAAGCGTGCTGCGTCAGCATAAACCGTTTGCCCATAGTCAGCCAACAATTGATTAGCAAAACCATAAACACTTTTATTGTCATGGTTTGAAAAAGCTACCATCAGATGTTCATAAGCATTAGAAGCTTGTTGCTCTATTTTTGCTTGATGCCAGTTCCAATATTTAAATCCAGAAATGACTAATAATATGACAGATAAAATGACTGTGATGACATTACTATACCGTTTCCACCATTTTTTGATGGCTTCTAGTTGCTCTGCCTCAGTCATGTACACAGACATGTTGGTTCTCCTCATTCATTTTGACAAATAGTCTTTTATGTATGCATTTAGTCGATTGTGAGAAATAGTGACCTGCTCACCTGATTGACGTAAATCTTTAACACTCACCGTA
Organism: Pseudomonadota bacterium; assembly: GCA_021807845.1. Next base: position 4,434 of record JAKBCM010000031.1, on the reverse strand, counting down.
TGATCTCGCACTTCATCGATACCCAGAATCAATGCCAAACGCGCGTCACTTTTATCTGCTTTTTTAAACTGACTTTTAAAACTCCCACCGGCTGTGTTCACAATGACTATCCAACCGTCATTTCGCAACGCTTCGGCAAGAACAAGTGCTTGCTTTAAAGCTTCTTCCCCAACTGCCATAAAATACAGATGCGGGCTTGTTGTCTTGATGGGGTTGATACCAAGTGTTTCCATCAATAAGATTAATCGCTCAGCACCCATGGCAAAACCAATTGCAGGCGTTGATTGACCGCCTAAGTGCTCAATCAACTTATCAAATCGACCACCTGCACAAATCGTTGCTTGACTGCCTAATCTATCTGTTACCCATTCAAAAACCGTTTGTCCATAATAATCCAAACCACGCACCAAAAAAGGATGATGTACAAAAGGGATGCCTAATTCTTTTAATCCCTGGCAAAGACTAAAGAAATATTGACGGCTTTCCTCGCTAATCACATCAATGAGCTTTGGGGCCTCTTTGATTAATGATTGCATATGTGGATTTTTGCTATCAAGAATACGTAAAGGATTCCTATCTAGGCGACGCTTACTATCCTCATCCAGATCATTGAACCTTGGTTTAAAATATTGTACCAATATCTCTCGAAACTTCTGTCGTTCCTCAAGGGTGCCAAGCGTATTGATCTGCAATTCTACAGCATGAGTCAAGCCCAACTTATCCCATAACCGCTTACATATGGCAATCAATTCCAAATCAATGGCAACACCTGAAATACCAAAAGCTTCAACCCCCAGTTGGTAGAATTGTCTGTAACGTCCTTTCTGAGGCCTTTCATGACGAAACATCGGCCCACAATACCATAATTTTTGTTGTTGATTATAGAGTAATCCATGCTCTAAGCAAGCACGAACACAACCTGCTGTGCCTTCTGGTCTTAAACTAAGGCTTTCCCCATTCAAATCGTTGAAAGTATACATTTCTTTTTCAACGATATCTGTCACCTCACCTATCGTTCGCTTGAACAATTGAGTGCTTTCTATCAAAGGCAAGCGAATTTCTTGATACCCATAATTTTGTAAACACTGAGCAAATGTTTGCTCCAGATAATTCCAATATGGTATGGCATTTGGCAATATGTCATTCATTCCACGTATTGCTTGAATATAGTCAGCCACCCGTTTTCTCCAAGCTATCCAGTTGACTATTTGAGGACAATAATGATCTCATTTTAGAAAGATCAGTCAATCGAATCTCTGTTTCAGATTTATTGGATGTATTGTTCGCGCTAGTGGTATTGGTTGGGAACAAAGGCTCATTATCCTTGTTTTTGTACCACCACATAGCGACCGCTACCAAAACAATCAGAGCAAAAAAACCTGTCACCCAACGAATCGCATGTTCGGCATGATTCGTTTCTCTACGACTTTGCCACAAGGTTCTTTCTGGATGACGATCAGAACGGTATGTTTGATTAAAGGTGTCTAATAAAGGCTCAGGAGAAACGCCTAAAAATTTTGAATAAGCCCGTATGTAACCTTTGATAAAAACAGGCTCAGGCAAGCTTTTATAGTCATCAGCCTCTAAAAGTTCAAGTGTGCGTACTCGCAAGTGTAGCTTTCCCGCAACATAGTCAATAGTATACCCTTTTTCCAGGCGCGCAGCGGATAAAAACTCACCAGGAGTCGTATTCTGATTGGTTTCAATGATTTCATCCACTATGATTGTTGTATTCATCTTTTTCTCCGGTCTGGTCCGAAAAGCTCTGTAATTTTTTTTGATATTCCTCTGCCAATTTAGGATTTCCAGTCCTATTTGCCATATCTACTGCCATGGTTAGGAATGTTTTTTCATGCATAGAGAGGTTAGGGTATTTTTGTAAATAGGACAATGCTTTATTAAAATGTTCTTGCTTCAATTCGATGTTGACTAACTCATATAAAGATTGAGCCCGTGAAGGATCTTGCTCTAATGCTTTGTTAAAATAGAAAGAGGCTTGCTCTTGATTGGGAACTTTTAGCGCACATAAGCCTGCATTTTCATAGGCAGCAGCAGTATGTTCATATTTGATGTCCTTGATGGCTTTTAAAAAGTAACCATCTGCTTCTTTATAAAAACCTTGCCGACATAAAAAAGTGCCATAATTATTGTACTCAGCACCCGCTCCAGGCGCTAATGCCATTGCCTTTTTATAATAGGTTTTTGCAGAATCTAGATCACCACTTTTTTCCATAAAGTACGCCAGTGATGCATTCACGAGCGGAGAATTAGGCGCTTGTTTAAGTGCTAACATCAACTTATGCTTCGCACGCACTCTATCTCCTTGCTTTAAGTATGCTAAGCCTAATTGTGTATTGTATGTTGCAGCCTCATTCAATTTCGCTGTTTTATTTCTAAGCGTAAATGGAGGAGGTGTGTCTTTGGATTCCCCAGCTTTTTGATGATTATTTTGGCAAGATTGCAAAAACAATAAAAAAATCACAGGTAAAAGGCGGTAAAATTTCACTACATTCCTCACAAACGAAGAAAATCAAGGGGGTGATTATAACCTAAATTCAGCAGTTGAATATACTTCAAGCCCATAGCGCTCTGAATCTTAATCACATTATTGGTTCTCGCTACAATTCAACTGCTGAATTTAGAATAACCGTGAATTGGGAGATTAAGAAGCCTTATTTAGACCTACCCATTTGATCTTCCATGGGCATAAAATGAATTTTTTGCCATCTTCTAGACCTACTGGTTCTATCTTGTACTTCACCCGCCAGTTGGCCGCAAGCTGCATCAATATCATCTCCACGCGTTTTTCTGGTAATGGTGTTGATTCCCTTTTGTACCAATTTATCACGAAAAGAATCAATCGTGGCTTGAGAAGACCGTTGGTATTCTGTCATTGGAAATGGGTTAAATGGGATCAAATTTACTTTGGAAGGGACATTCTTCAGTAGTTTAATCAATTGTTCTGCGTGCTCAGGTTGATCATTCACACCTTTCAACATCACATACTCAAAGGTCACCACTCGTCTTGGCTCATTTATAAAATACTGTTTACACAGTTCCATTAACTCTGCCAATGGGTATTTTTTGTTGATGGGAACCAGTTCATTGCGTAATTCATCTGTGGGAGCATGAAGAGATACGGCAAGAGAAACAGGACTGCACTCTCGTAAACGCAACATATCAGGAATAACTCCCGAAGTGCTTAAGGTGACTCGTCTTTTAGACAAACCATAAGCATAATCATCCATCATCAAATCCATTGCGCTGACCACATTGTCAAAGTTTAAGAGTGGCTCTCCCATTCCCATCATGACCACGTTGGTAATATGCTTATCGTGAACGCCATTGTTTCGTGACAAGAAACGAACAGCCAACCACACTTGGCCAATGATTTCAGCGGTCGTTAAATTTCGATTAAACCCCTGTTTGGCGGTAGAACAAAAACTACAATTTAGCGCACAACCCACTTGCGATGAAACGCACAATGTCCCTCTATTGGTTTCAGGAATGAATACGGTTTCAATACAATTCCCACACTCTAATTTGAGTAGCCATTTATGTGTCCCATCAGAAGATTTCTGGCAGCTTACGATTTCAGGCAAGCTAATTTCAGCCAGCTCATGAAATCTGGCAGAAAGTACCTTACCAAGATTAGTCATTTGACTAAAATCTTTTAAACCCGATTGATGAATCCATTGCATCAATTGAGTTGCCCGATAGGGTTTTTCGCCCCATTCAGTCATCAATTGACGCAATTGCTGATGATTGAAATTTAACAGATTGATTTTCTGACTCATCAGTGATTCCGAAATATTAGGTGCGTTGACACAATTCATGGGGTTCGAAAAAGTAGGCGATTTCTACTTTGGCAGTTTCAGGACTGTCTGAACCATGAACGGCATTTGCGTCGATGCTGTCTGCAAAATCAGCTCGAATCGTTCCGGGAGCCGCATCTTTAGGATTCGTAGCACCCATGATTTCACGATTTTTCATAATCGCGTCTTGACCTTGTAAAACTTGAATCATGACAGGACCTGAGATCATAAATGATACGAGATCGTTAAAAAAAGGTCTTTCCTTATGCACCGCATAAAATCCCTCAGCTTGTTGACGTGTCAGTTGTGCCATTTTAGCAGCAACAATATTTAAACCAGCCTGTTCAAATCTGGTATAAATTTGACCAATAACTGATTTGGCAACAGCATCTGGTTTAATAATAGATAAAGTTAATTCCACAGCCATGATAAAGACTCCAAATAAAAATGGAGCATTATACATGAAGTGAGGCTAGAATGGCTAATAAAACTTCATCAATGGCAGTCATCCAGAGCACCCCAGCCCCTTTGGGGCAAACATCGGAAAAGAACTCCGTCCAAACAACCCCTCATCCGCCCTACGGGCACCTTCTCCCCATGCCTGAGGAGAAGGTAAATA
>JAKBCM010000030.1 GCA_021807845.1 Pseudomonadota bacterium | reverse complement strand
GTAATCGGCGTAAATGCGTCTCTTCAGGGACCCTTATGCGCTCAGTTAAAGCAAAAGCCTCGCCCATCCCTACAATCTGATGCGTTGCTAAAGTCCCTGATCGCAACCCATGCTCTTGCCCCCCCCCAAAGCTCTGTGCTTGAAGACGAATACGTGGTTTTTGTTTTACATACAAAGCGCCAACGCCCTTTGGGCCATAATTCTTATGCGCTGAAAATGACATCAAATCAACCGGTAGCGTTTGCAAATCAATGGCAATTTTTCCCGCACTCTGTGCCGCATCAACGTGAAAGATGATTCCTTTGCCTTTTAATAGCTCACCAATAGCCTCTATATCTTGAATCACCCCAATTTCATTATTGACCTGCATGATAGATACCAAAATGGTGTCATCACGTAAGGCCTCTTTTAAGGAGGCTAAGTTTAACAAACCATCTGATTCGGGTTCTAGATAAGTCACTTGAAATTGTTCTCGTGCTAATTGGCGAAAACTATCTAAGACTGCACGATGCTCGGTTGTCATCGTGATCACATGTCGGCCTTTCTGTTGATAAAAGCGAGCGCCTCCCAAAATGGCCAAATTAATGGCCTCTGTCGCCCCCGAGGTAAAGATAATCTCTTCAGCACTAGCACCAACCACACTCGCTACTTGATGTCTCGCCTCTTGGACTGCTTTGGCAGCCTTTACTCCATACTCGTGTGTGATGGAACCTGGATTACCAAACTGACCGGTGGGTCCCATATATTGGAGCATACACTCAACCACTTCAGGATCGATGGGTGTGGTTGCCATATAATCAAAATAAATAGGCCGTTTTTTCATCAATTTTTATCCGTTTTTTGTATCATATAAGTGATTTGGGTTAAGATCCCTCGCAAAATATTGATTTCCACCGTTTCAAGCTTAGTACGATTAAACAAACGGCGAAGTCGTTGCAATAGCTTTTTTGGATTAGATGGTTTTAGAAACTCAATCATCACCAACACTTGCTGTAAATGCTCATAAAATTGTTCAACTTCCTCAGCAGTTGCGAGTGTATCTTGACTCATTTCTACAACAGCACTAGGTGCTAATAATTTCATCCGCAGCTCATAAACAACAATTTGCACAGCTTGCGCAAGATTCAAAGAACTGTAGACGGGGTCACTTGGAATATGAATATGATAGTGGCACTGCAGTAATTCATCATTGGTTAAACCCGCGTGCTCACGCCCAAAGACAATAGCCACTTCGGTGCTATCAGCAGCTTCACTAACTAAGCCTGCTGCAAGCGCCGGTGTTAATCCAGGTAAGGCAAGATCACGGGGTCTTGCGCTGGTTGCCAAAACCAAATGACACCCGCTAAGTGCTTTGGGTAATGAATCTGTCACAACGGCCCCATCCAAAATATCTTGAGCACCAGCAGCAAGCTCCTCTGCTCGCCAATCTGGAAATAATTTTGGTGACACAAGATATAACCGACTAAATCCCATGGTCTTCATCGCTCGCGCAGTAGAGCCAATGTTGCCAGGATGAGAGGTAGCCACTAAGATAATGCGGATCGACTGAACGTTCATAGATGCGTGGGTCCTGTTAAATAGCTGTATAGTTTAGAACAAACATCTTCTCATGCCAAAAAAATCAATCTATGTTAATATGCTTCGTTTTGTTGAGAGAATACACATGCACCCACTATTAAATATCGCTATTGGTGCCGCAAGACAAGCGGGAGACATCATTGCCCGTCATGTGGAACAGGTAGACCACCTCAAAGTTACGGCAAAAACGGCTCAAGAATATTTTTCAGAGGTGGATATCAAATCCGAACAGCTGATCATCAATACGATTCATAAAGCCTATCCCCAGCATGGAATCATTGCCGAAGAAAGTGGACTCCACAATGAACATGCTGAGACCATATGGATCATTGACCCGCTAGATGGAACCAACAACTTTTTGCATGGCTTCCCTTTTTTTTCAGTATCCGTTGCCATGAAGGTAAAAAATCGGATTTAGCACGGAGTGGTTTATGATCCTCTGCGTCATGAATGTTTCTATGCCAGTCGTGGTCATGGCGCCCGCTTAAACGATAGACGTTTGAGAGTTTCAAAACAAACGCAACTCTCAGCCTCCTTACTTGGAACAGGTTTTCCTTTTCGAGATGTGGCCCTAGCAGAACGCTACTTACCTACATTTTCCGCAATGGTCGGGAAATGTGCGGGCGTCAGACGTATGGGATCAGCAGCGCTTGATTTGGCTTATGTTGCCAGCGGTCGTTTAGATGGATTCTGGGAATTTGGTCTACGCCCTTGGGACATTGCAGCGGGTTGCCTCTTGGTTCAAGAAGCAGGAGGGTTAATCAGTGATCTACAAGGAGGAGAAGATTATTTACGCTCAGGCGATGTCATTGCCGGTACACCCAAAGTGTTCAAAGCTCTATTGCAAACATTGATTCCGGTCATCAGAACCAACTAATGGTTAATATATTTGCAATTTGATTTATATTTGAATTAATGTCATAATATCGTCACATTTAATCTAGGATAAACCCAAATGGCCAAATTTCATATCACTAAACCTCAATATACCTACTGGGAATGGTTTACCTTCATTGGACTCAGGGTCATTTTTCCACCAGTCCTTATCTGGGATTTACTAAAATATGTTGGGAATTGGCTATTTGGTGAAAAGATCTCAAAAAAGGTTTTACCAGCTCAAGGGTTTGATTTTTCACAACTCGGGGTTAAAGCCATTCCTGATTATTCTGTCCTGAATACCCCATCATTGAGTTATCAAAAACACACTGTGATAACCCATGACGGCGCTGAGTTAGATACCCTTGAAATCACACAGAACGCTCAAATGGAGCGACCTCCAGAACAACAAAAATACATCATCTCCTTTCCTGGAAATCTTGAATGTTATGAGACAAAACACGTTGAAATGGCAAAAGATGCAACAGAGCTTAATTGTCACGTTGTTGGTTTTAATTATAGAGGGGTACGTGAAAGCACCGGTAGCGTTCAATCAAAACATGATTTGGTCACAGATGGCATTGCACAAGTTCAGCGCTTATTAGATCAAGGGGTCTTACCCAAACACATCACGTTAAAAGGCTTTTCTCTCGGGGCAAGTATTGCAACCCTTATCACGGCTCACTTTCATCAACTAGGCATGCCCATTAATGTCTTTAATAATCGCTCTTTCTCATCTATCTCTGATGTCGTTATCGGAACAATCAAGACTGAACCAACTGAATCAGACTCAATCTTCGTCACATTAAAAAAATGGGTTGTGAATTCAAGTATTAAACTTGCACTGGCTTTAACCCAATGGGACATTCATGCGGGGAAAGCCATGAAGCGTATTCCTGAAAAAAATAGAGAATATATCGTTGTGCGTACTCCTAAGGCATCTCGAAATGAGTCTACGACAGATGATGGCATCATCCCCCACTATGCATCGATTCATATGGCTCTGAAAGAAGAGCGTCAAGCCAAAAAAGCACTTTTGAAAGATGATCCCATTGCTTTAGAAAAGGAAAAAGACCAATCTAAACAGAGAAAAATGGAAAATACTCATTCTGAAATCCAACCCAATCATGTGACGCCTCTTTTTCATCTACAGAATCGGTTTGGCAAAAGCGCAGATACCTTTTTTTACGATTTTGTTAAAAGCACTTACGAAGAGCCTGGCGCCGATCAACCTATGAAACCAAATCCCAAAATTGCTTGGGCTTAGAGCGTGTCATCAATTAGTATTGTCGGCCGAAAACCCTAATTGATGACACGCCCTAAAAAAGCGTTTTATTGATAGCCACATCACGCGCCGTTTGGCGCGTGATGAGATTTTGCTCCACCAACTGAGTCAAATGTTGATCCAGAGTAATCATTCCCTGCGCTTGACCTGTTTGAATAGACGAGTACATTTGTGCCACTTTATCTTCACGAATCAAATTGCGAATGGCCGAATTACAAATCATAATTTCCAATGAAGCCACACGCCCTCCTCCAACTTTCTTTAATAATCCTTGAGCAATCACTGCCTGTAAAGATTCAGATAGCATGGACCGAACCATCGATTTTTCATCCCCTGGAAACACATCGATGATACGATTGATGGTTTTGGTCGCTGAATTGGTATGTAAGGTGCCAAAGACCAAATGACCTGTTTCAGCGGCAGTCATCGCAAGACGAATGGTTTCAAGATCACGTAATTCACCCACCAATATCACATCTGGATCTTCACGTAAGGCAGATCGCAATGCCGCACTAAAACTATGCGTATCACGGTGAACTTCTCGCTGGTTGACTAAACTCTTATGACTGGTATGAACAAATTCGATGGGATCTTCTACCGTCAATATATGGTCATAACGATTTGCATTAATATAATCAATCATGGCCGCAAGTGTTGTGCTTTTTCCAGAACCCGTAGGTCCTGTCACCAAAACCAAGCCTTTGGGGAATGATGCCATTTCAGCAAATACAGGTGGGAGGTTCAAATCAGTCATCGTCAGTACCTTTGCAGGAATGGTACGAAAAACGGCTCCTGCTCCACGGGCTTGATTAAAGGCATTCACACGAAAACGAGACAAGTTTGCAATTTCAAAAGAAAAATCGGTTTCCAAATGCTCTTCATATTCCTTACGCTGTTTGTCATTCATGATGTCATAGATGATCTTGATCACATCCTTATGTTCAAAAGGAGGAACGTTGATTTTTCGTAAATCCCCATCGACTCTAATCATGGGAGGGAGACCTGCCGATAAATGCAAATCGGAGGAATTATTTTTGACGGTAAAGCCTAATAGTTCTGCGATATCCATATGTTTCAAGTCCTAACGTTCAATTGGGGGGCTACATCAATAGTCAATACCATTTGTCTATAAGAAAGAGTAACGCATGAAGACCATAGCTGCAAATCATGAAAGATGTTACATTGAAAATGGAAGTAGGGTCATCAATCTCCAAATCAACATGAGGAATATAAAATGACACCAGAGACACAGGTAACTGCTATATTAGATGAGGATGAAAAACGTTTAAAAAAAGCATGGGATGATCTAGATAATGCCATACTTATCATCAACAAAGCCAAGAAACTCAAAGAAGATGCGCAAGGCATTCATACACAATATGATGCGCGCAAAAACGCGGGTTATGGTCTGTTATCCTGGCTTCCCGCAATTGCTTTACCGAGTGTTAAACCTAATGTTGAACGTGATGAAGAAATTCAATTTATCATCTCTTTGGCAGATACTTTTGTCATCAAACAAACAACTTGTCAATATAATCTAGTGTCTATGAATACAGAAAGCACACGATTAAAAACACTGGCCGCTTTAATCACTTCAGTGGTGCATGGAGCGTATATACACGTATTAGATAGAATTGGCAGCACTTACCGACACAGTTGGATCGTGAGAAATCCAGAATTCAGTCGATTATATGCTCTCCTATTAGAAAAAGTAGGTGAAAAAACAGACGAAGAAAAAAAAGCTTGTTTAAACGCTTTATATGACCATATTAATAAAGAGGACATCAAACGAAAGATAGATTTTGGCTCGCTTTCTGCTGACGCTGTCTTAACAAACATTCGTGCACAAATCGGCACATATACCCATTATTTGCCGAGCAAACGTGCCTAAGTGAATCATCATTGCCACAAAAAAGACTATAAAATATACAAAATAACAGATTTATGGTATAATGACCCGCAGAGTTTCATTGAATGGTTGTTGATATGTCGCAAAATCCTGCTGTAATTTCATCTACTACCAATAACACTTTAGCAGATGATCGCAAACAAGATACTATATGGATGCTTAGTCTTTATGGAACTGCCATAGGTGCAGGCACCCTGTTTCTTCCCATTGATGCTGGATTAACTGGCATTTGGCCATTGATCATCATTGCCCTTTTGGCATTCCCGATGACTTATTTCTCACACCTTGCCTTGTGCCGCTTTGTATTATCTAGCGCTTCACAAAAAGGCGACATCACGGATGTGGTGATTGAGCATTTTGGGCCTATGGCGGGAAAATTACTGACCTTCTTGTATTTTTTTGCAATCTATCCCATCTTATTGATGTATAGTGTTGCCATTACCAATACCACCCAAAGCTTTATCACCAATCAATTGGGGCTAGAAGCGCCTCATAGAGGGTTGCTCTCACTATCATTGCTCTTGGTACTCATGACGATTGTCCGTTTGGGTCAACAATTTATCATCAAATCAATGAGTATCCTTGTCTATCCTTTTGTGGCCATTCTCACGGTGCTTTCTATCTATTTAATTCCACATTGGAATGGAGCCATTTTTCATCCTATCCATGACAGTCATTCATTGGCAGGCTCTCATGACATGCTCATGACTTTATGGTTGGTGATTCCTGTCATGGTTTTTTCGTTTAATCATTCGCCGATTATTTCATCGTTTGCCGTCAGTCAAAAACAACGTTTTGGCAGACTTGCAGATAAGAAATGTAAAGAGACGTTAAAATACAGCCATATCATGATGGTGGTGACCGTCCTCTTTTTTGTATTTAGTTGTGTATTTAGTTTATCACCAGAAGATCTGGCCTTAGCAAAACACCAAAACATCTCTATTTTGTCTTATTTGGCCAACCATTTTCACACCCCTATCATTGCATATATTGCACCCTTAGTTGCGTTTATTGCTATAGCTAAATCATTCCTAGGTCATTACTTGGGAGCGAGTGAAGGATTACATGGTTTGTTGAATAAAAACAATCGCTTTCAAGGGGTATTGTCTCATCACAAACTACAATTATTGACCGATGCTTTCATCCTTATTACTTGCTGGATCACAGCAACCCTTAACCCGAATATTTTAAAAATGATAGAAACATTGGGAGGACCTGTGATTGCCATGATTCTCTTTTTGATGCCCATGTATGCTATTCATAAAATACCCGCGATGAAAAAATTCAGTACCCATTATAGCAATGCGTTTGTGAGCTTCATTGGAATTGTGGCCATTTCTGCCATTCTCTATGGTATTCTAGGAGGCCATTAAGACATCGATGACCATCCAAGAAAAAATAGCACATCTCAATACGCTCATCCGTCAAAGTGAGCACGCCTGTGGGAGAAATGGAGGCGAAGTACAGATCCTTGCAGTGAGTAAAGGACACTCCACTGCAGCCATGAAAGAAGCCTACCTTGCGGGACTCACAGAGTTTGGAGAGAGTTACTTACAAGAAGCGCAACAGAAAATAACAGCCCTACACGCATTACCGCTCACTTGGCACTTTATTGGTCCGATACAAAGTAATAAAACCAAGCGAATTGCAGAGCTCTTTTCTTGGGTCCATAGTGTATACCGACTGAACATTGCACAGCGATTGAATGAGGCAAGACCAGAAAACATGCCGCCGCTCAATGTCTGTGTTCAAGTGAATATGGATGCCGAAGAAACAAAATCTGGTGTATCTATAGCCTCCGTCAGAGAGCTTCTACTCTCTTTCTCGCATCTGCCCAGATTGCGATTACGTGGCTTAATGGCAATACCCAAACCCCTGAAGGATGAAGAGCAACAATATCGCTCTTTTTTAAGACTAACCGAACTGTTTCATACGTTAAATAAAGAGTTAAATGGCTCTATGGATACCTTATCCATGGGCATGAGTCATGATTGGCCAGCAGCCATTCGCGCTGGAACGACGATGATTCGTATTGGAACTGCTATTTTTGGAGAAAGGACATCATCATGAAAGTCAGTTTTATTGGGTTTGGGAATATGGCAAATGCCTTGGCTAAGGGCCTACTGCGCCACGATAGATATACAATCTACGCATCTGCTCCCTCACTAATTCAAGAAAGAAATGTCGTAGGCATTTTTACATCCCCTGATAATCTATCCGTTATTCAAAACGCTGATATCATCATCCTCGCTGTTAAACCAGCCATGATAAGCCAGGTTTGGACTGAAATCAGCGATCAATTGCCAAAAAATGCACTTGTCATCTCCATTGCCACGGGAATAAAACTAGCCTGGTTTAGAGCTCATAGCCCCAACCAATCATTGATTCGTGCAATGCCTAATATTGCCGCATCTGTCAAAGAATCAGCAACGCCTTTGATTGCTAATGATAAGGCCACGGAAAAAGAAAAAGAAATCGCTGAGCATATTTTTAAAACAGTTGGCATCACCACCTGGGTGAATCAGGAAGAAGACATTGATTCATATACCGCTTTTTCTGGGAGCGGCCCTGCTTATGCTCTGTTATTGATAGAGGCAATGATTGCTGCTGCAGTCGATTTCGGGATTAGTGAAGATATTGCGAAACGCTTTGCCTTACAAACGGTCCAAGGGGCTCTAAGTGTTGCAACAAAGAGTGAGCTCCCACTTGCCACCCTAAGAAACATGATCACCTCACCAAATGGCACAACAGCCGCAGCACTTCAGGTGTTTGAAGAGCATGAGTTTGAACAACTGGTTCATACTGCAATGAAGGCGGCGCGCGATCGCGCTCGCCAATTAGGAAACGAAGTGGTATAACCTATCTATTTTCGTGCGTTTACTCGGTTTAAGGAGTCACAATGTCAGGATTGGTCGCTGTCGGCTATTTTTTATTTGCTTTGTTTTTTAGTCTGATTGCTTTTGTGCTATGGACCCGCATCGCGCTACGCTATTTTCGCATCAGTGCTTTACATCCTGTGAGTCAAAGCATCTATAGAATCACCAACCCCATCGTGATGCCCATTACCCACATGTTTAAAATCCATAAATCTCACTTGCAACGATACGATTGGCCTTGTTTTTCGGTGCTTGTGATGGTTGAGCTTCTTAAATTCGTTGCTTTAGGTTCATTATTGTTAGGAGTGAGCCTTCCTTGGAGTTTTGTGCCTTTATATACGGTTGCCGACTTGATTGTTCAGCCCTGCAATTTACTCTTTTATGCTGTCATCATCCGGGTGATCATGAGCTGGGTTAATCCACACTGGCATCATCCCATCGCTGATATTTTATGCCGGGTCACTGATCCCCTCTTTCGCCTTGGGCATCGCATCATCCCTGATCTCGGCGGATTTGATTTTTCTCCATTTCTCGTCTTAATTGTTCTTAAAATCATTACCCTATTTATCACAGCATCACTTCCTTTGCACTTAATTTAGCGCAAAAATAGAAAATAATAGCTATACTGTAACTTAAGAATAAGGAAGGTTTGGATGTTATCATGAAAGCAAAATATCTTTTAACAGGACTTGTTTTATTCTCCCCATTTTCATCCGCTTTGGCGTCAAGCCAACAATTGTATTGTCCCGCGAACTCAGGTTACATTGAAGTAGGCATGAGCGAAGAGCAAGTGATGAGTGCTTGTGGTCAACCATTGAGTAAGCAACAATCCAAGCAACAACCTACACAAAGAGTACCCGTCAAGCAATTGATATACTCAGCGCTGAATACAGGCAGTGTATACCCGGGTCTTAACTCCGCCTTCTACTCACAATGGTCTTTACCCAGCGGTCAACAAGGGGTCAATCTACAAGTAGATATTATGAATAATAAAGTAGCCAGTGTCGAAATCGCAGGTTCCGGCACCAATGCCACAAGCCTTTGTCAGGGAGTTAACATTCAAGTAGGCGATGATGCCAATAAAGTCTATTCAGCCTGCGGCACCCCGTCTATGGTGAATAATTCATTTATCAATCAACCCATACCAAGCAACACGAAACCTCAAGTTTGGATTTATCAATTTGATAAATTTCAATCTCCTGTAAGCTTGACATTTGTGAATGGCAAACTACAATCCATCGAATAGAACATTTCGACGCCCCAAGATTATTGGCCTTAAGTGTATCTTGAACAATCGAATTTCAAGTGTACGTATTGACTGATAGCAAATTGAAAGGCCAAGCCTCGGGATGTCGATATTCAACAAAAAAGAGCAGAACCTTTAGATAATCAATTTGGACACCACTTATGAGCGAAACCATCGATGACTTAACCATTGCTTTTACTGAAGAAGGCATTGAAAAAACAAAAGAATTAGGTAAACATGTATTATCAAAAGGGGCATGGACGACCATCTTATTCCGTTACCAAGATTGGGACAATAGCAAACAAGACTTTGGCCCAGTCAAGTACTCCATCAGACGCTATCAAAAACGAAACAATCAATATTGGCAAAAATCCAAATTCAACATCTCAAGCGAGGAGCAGGCCCGTAAAATCATTGAAGTTCTCTCAGCATGGTTAGCCTCAGAATCATAACAAACCACGCACTTTACCCCAAAGCATCCCCAAAATTTCATGCCACACATGACTGGTATGTGTCAAGTTAGTATGATTTGGAAGAGCCACCTGTACCAAATGGGTGTTTTCCCAATAGAACGTTGGACTTGTAGGGGATGCAATGGGATTCAATCCTTGTTTGCGGCAAAATGCCATCGACCGTGGCATATGAACGGCTGAAGTCACAAGATAAAACTGATCATGATGAACAATGTCTTTGATAGCTATTGCTTCATCGGCTGTGTTGAATGATTCATCTTCAAGAACAATGTCTTTTTTAGGGATATCAAACCACATCGCAACTTTTGCCATGTAAGACGCTTCTGATTCCGTTCCCCCAACACTACCAGCCCCTCCTGATAAAACCAACTTAGCCTTGGGCAGGAGTCGGTATAATCTCACTCCCTCCACCAATCGCTCAATACTGACAGAAGAAAGCTCATCATTAGCAGGCACACCAGGATGAAACACATTATGTCCACCCCCAAAAACCACAACCCATTGAATATCAGGATTGACCTTCTCGACAATTTGATACTGGTGTTCAAGCATTTGAGTCATTGCTCCTGGCACCCACCCTGTCGTACAGATCCAAAAGCCCACAATGGACAACAGAAAACCAACACGCACCAGAGGTGTATTTCCACGAAATTGTAACCATATGAATGATACAAGCAGGAGTAAAATACTCAAAAAAAATGGATTAAAGACTCCCTCAAACCAATGGCGCATGTGTGCAGCTAGCATCATCTAACCCTCCGCATTAA
>JAKBCM010000177.1 GCA_021807845.1 Pseudomonadota bacterium | reverse complement strand
GATCTCGTTTTACCCAGTGACTCTTCACCATGCAACGTTACCGAAAAATGACGACCTGCCTCTGTTGTTACAAATAACGTAAAAGGATTTGGTGTGGCAAGCATAATGTAGGCACTGCCATCTTGTTCATCCCGTTTAATGGCCATAGCCCCTTCGGGAAAAACTGCCTCTGCAATTTTGTCATCTTTGACTTTAAGACGGTTGTAATTAGACTGGCTTAACGTTAACGATACATCTGTATCATTTTTGATAGGCTGACTTATTTGCGCCATGAGTGTGGGACTTAATAGCATCGTGAATAAGCTGACAACCAAGCGATTAGACATGAATTTTCTCCTGAGGGTCTGAGGTGATTTTCTTAAAACTGTTAATGGTGAGATGTCCCATGTGATAGGCGTAGGACAAACGATAGGTCGCATTTTCAGGTGCAAGTGCACGAAGACCCACGTGACGCTCTAAAACGCCATACACATTGACCGTCAATGTCTTCATATCGATTTTCATGTCCGTTATCACAAATGTACTTGATATTTTTTTGGCTTTAATGAGTTTCTCTTCTTGGTTCAGAAGTTTCATGACGTCTGCAAAGTGTGCGGCACTGACATAAGTTAATAAACGCTGATAATGATTACTGACCGTATCAGGCGTCACATTCAGTCTTGAGTAAATAAAATTTTCACTCATCAATCCCACATAATGGGCATCGAGAGATGAAACGCTTTTGTGGTAGCCTTCAGAACTAAAAAATGGGGTGATCTCGATACGTTGGTGATAGGCCGTAAACCATGCAAGGCCCGCCATCAAAAGATTTGAAACTAATAGGCCAAAGACTAAAAATACCATCAAGTTAAATCGAGCAGACAGATGACTTAAACGGTTTTGAAAAGTGTGATATTCCATTACTCCTCCTTAAAGCTTCCCCACACTCGATGATGCGAGGCAGGAAGCTTAGGTAAAAAAAATCGGGTAATCGTGTGGGGGAAATGCCAATAAGCAAGGATTAATAATGATTTAGGGCCTTTACCTCGTTTCAATCCACGCAAAACAAATACAAGCCCTAACCCTAATAGCGCACTCAAGATTTTGTAATTTGTCAACGCAAGCATTGCAAACCCGATGATGGCGACAATCAGCTCATCCACGGTTAAACTAAAAAAACGTTTTGGCGCATCAAGTTTGGTAAATAATCGATAACAATTTGGATTGCTCATCACATCCCCCGACTCATTCAAAAGACCAAGGTTTTTATTAAAAAAGCAGGGATAAAGGCCACAGCAGCAACGCCTGCGAATACCATCGGATTTTTGGTTTTAACTGCCATTGCTGTTGCCAAGATGACATCGACTAAAATAAAGATTTTCCAAAACATCGAGCCACTGCCAAGCGAGTCACCGACATCCCCAGTCAACGCTTTCGCAAGAAGATCATTGGCAAATGTCCCTTGTGAAAAGCAATAAGACATCATTCCTATCATTGACCTTTTAATAAGCCCATACCTCATTTTCATATTCGTCTCCCTTGTAAGTATGCCGACTGCTGCGTACATTGATTTTTCTTGAAAAAAACTTCCTCCCGATCAATATCGATATGATCCGGCGCATAAAATCCCAAACTGATTTTGTCGTTATCCACATTCAATACTTTGACTTGGATAGCACCCTGAGCAATCAACACTTGCTGCCCTATTTTTCTTGTTAAAACCAACATATGACTCTCCTTGTTTTATTGAGCTAAAATTTCCCTGCATCGTTGCAGGCATGACATCACAAGCGCCTTATTGGCTGGCTGCGCTGTTTGTTTGACGACATAAAACGTTTCGCGGTTTTTGATGTCCCGACAAACTTGCACAACTTGAGGCAAGGTCGGCGGCATGTCCCACGTCTCACGACAAGTTAAAATAGCTTGGATAATCACTTTGTCAGCAAAGTCCTTTAAAGCATCAAACCACTCCTTCTTTGCAAATCTTAAAAACGCTTCGTCCTTAAATTGACTCCTCCAAACATGTCCATAAAACGCGGCAAAGCGTGAAAAAAGCAGATCAATGCGTTTATCCGCCTTATTGGTATCGCTGCAATGGGATAACGTTTTCTGGGGTTGCGTCTGATTCGCATTCGGCGTCAACAGGTGGACTGAACATGTCGCCTTGTCCATATTCTTTTCGATGATATTTTTTATGTTCTGCATGTTGATTCTCCTTTGTTGTATCCATCGACAATTCATCTTCCCAACACCGCTGCATCAACCAATTTGCGGGATATTTCCAAGGCGCTACCCATATGCCACACAACTGCATTTGTTCAAAACGAGCAATTTGTGCATGTAAGGATTGGATGAGCTGTTGGAATAAACCGGGAGTAGGGTTGAGTTGTTCAAAAACTTGTTGCGCTTTTTGCTTTGATTTTTTCTCAGGATAAAGCGACCAAAATTTTTCGAATTGCGATAATAAATAAACCTGGGTATGCAGTTGACTCCACTAACCACCAAATATAGTACGTTTTAATGAGGGTTAACTACCATCTATTGTGGTTAGTGGAGTCAACTGCATACCCAGATAAATAAATATA
>JAKBCM010000176.1 GCA_021807845.1 Pseudomonadota bacterium | reverse complement strand
AGTTTTTAATGATCTCACCCTTAAGGTGTGCAGCGTATTCTACTCATCTATCCCTGCTTGTCAATCTATTTTTACTGCTTTTTTTAGAATTTAGTGCGCTTTTTTCGAACTGTATTTTTTAATCTACACACAGGATCGCTCAACAAATACACTACTTGATCAAATGATATGGGTTTTGTTACCATTCAACCTTAATTTGTGAATAAAATTTGGCGTTTTACCCTAATACTGGTCACTAGGGCCTAGTTGTAATGCATGTTAAGGATAAATGGTAAGTAATTTGTCTTGTAAACGCCCATTCATTTTTTGTAGCACCATCAATTTAGGAACAAACCATGCCACGAATGACCTCCAAAATCCTATCAACCATTTCTAAACGCATACAAAATGCCGTTTTCGACATCAAAGATCCTCTCATCTTTCAGCACTTGACAGATTTCCATGAGACCATCAATTCCTTATTACAAATATTCGACGACTATCGCACTCATCTTGATCCCAATCAACTAAAACGCCAGTTTCAAGCGTTTTTGGCTCATCGTGCTAGGTTGGTTGCTAATACTCCTATCTGCTATACGCTGGAACCCAACTCTCTCTGCAATGAGATTTGTCAGATTCTTGCCAAATATTGTGCCCCAGATAATTATATCGAACTATTGTTACCTGCTGTGGCGCCACAAGATATTTTTGGCAGCACAATCGCTGATATTGGTATGGGTAATTTCATTTTGACCGATGCTGGAACCCAATTTATTGGTCTCGAAAGTGTTGTCGAAACGGCATTTACACGTATGTCTGCAGCTGAAGAAGAACTTTATTTGACCACCACTATGGATGGAGCGCAACGCTCATTAACACCCTCAGAATTGGCTAAGCTTGGTAATATTTGCGACCGCATCTCTGAAATTGCTAAAAAAATGAATGAAAAAGGCTTTTGGGAAAGATGGTTTCAATCTAATCAAAGCCGTTTTTTCGTTGAACTGACTCGGTTACGAGAAGGGCTGCGCTCAGGTGATGTACATCATCAGGGAGCAGAGCTTAATGCTGGTAGAGACGCCAATGTCGCAATTGTTGCTTTTAAAAATTACTACGACCGTTTGCCACAAGCAAAACGTACCGAAATTGAAGCCATTGGTACGGGTAATGAAAATTTGGGTGAGATCTTCAATCGATTGTTCCGTGATCCCGAACAAGCCGCTCAAAATAATGGCATGGCAACGATCTACTGTATCGCTCTCATAGGGAGAGCACTGGATGCATCTCTGACCAAGAACCGCAATAAGCTCTTAGGTATCAATTTGAGCAAGCAAGAAATCATTGAGAGCATGAAAGATGAATTAATCGCTGATGTTAAAACAAGACACAATATACAATTAGGTAAAGGTCAGATCAAAACTTTGTCTCATCAGAAAGCTGAATTGATACATCGTATAGAAACGACAGGTCAAAGAGAAGCCTATTCTAACTCTCACTGCTTGAAGCTTTTTATCCAATTTGTCAGCGATGAAATAGAGAAATGCCTTCTTGGTAACAAATATGATTTGAAATGCGAACATTATCTCAAACTGCTCGTTAGGATGGTATTTACAGAAGCTATTCTTCCCCATCGCGACAACGCGCTATCCACTATTCATCTCATTGAATTTTTTAACATCATCGAACATATTACTTCCGCGACCAGAGGACATTTTAAACCCTCTTCAGTGAATAGATGGGAGCAATTTTTAGAAGAACATCAACTCTTGAATGACTATCCATTTATACATCATAGCAATCCACCGATTAACCCTATTAAAAACATAACCTTTTCATGGCAAGCGTTAAAACTGCCAGAATCTTATATTCAATCGGTTCATCAAGCCGAAGAAGATCAGGATGCGACTGAAAAACTCCTGGCTATTCATCAACAACCAATACCTTCTTTTATTCTACATTATGGTCAGCCTATGATTGATTTTATATTTGGGTCCAATGCACCACAACACCTGTTAGAAAACAATCAAACAAATCCGCATCGCTTTTTTGTGAATAACTTTAGAAAAATTGCGACAGCTACTGCTGTAGCCGCGGGAGCTGGAGCAGTTTGGCTGATATCTAATATGATGAGTTGAAAAAATACGAGTAGAAATGATCAAATTTGCTTTCTTGCAGCTGGCTATTCATCCTTATTTTTGATACGCTTCGCACTTCAACCATGGTGGCTCTATGGGTCCCCTCGCGACGATAGATTGTGAACCCCGTCAGGCCCGGAAGGGAGCAGCGGTAACAATCGATGCGGGCGCCGGGGTGTGGCTCTTAGGGCTGCCTCCATACTTTAAATTTCTGTTTTCATATCGTCCTTTAGATGGCAAAATGAAGTCCTCAACAGTGAAACTTTTTTTATCGCAGGTGTTACCCTATGCCTTATATTGCACTGGCGCGTAAATGGCGACCACGTTCTTTTCACCAGCTCATCGGCCAAGAGCACGTCAGTAAAGCATTGACCAATGCACTGAACAAACAACGATTACATCATGCCTATTTATTTACTGGCACGAGGGGCGTTGGCAAAACCAGCGTAGCCCGTCTATTTGCTA
>JAKBCM010000029.1 GCA_021807845.1 Pseudomonadota bacterium | reverse complement strand
GAATTCAACCGAGTGTGACTATGGCACTTATTGCACTTGGATATGATCCGTCCTCTCTGAATACGGCGCTTACGATTGAGCAAGCCATTTTATTGATTCATCAAGCACACCGCTCGGTAGAGATGCTGGAAAACGAGGTGTTGGAGGAAGAGTCAATGATTGAGGAGGATGAGTCTATTGAGGAGCCAGAAGAATAATATGGCTGTGAATAGTGGAAAAATCCATCATTTTACCATCTGCAAAGAATCGGATGTGGCTCGTGCAACCTATGTGACTAAGATGTTTGCCGAAGAAATAGGGTTTGATAAAGTGACTCAGTACATGATTGCTACGGCCGTTTCAGAGCTCGCTACCAATATCGTAAAATTTGCAGATAGGGGTTATGTCACGGTGGGTTTGATTAGTCAGATGGGACATTTAGGTGTGGAAGTCATTGCCGAAGATCAGGGCCCAGGGCTGTCAGACAGAGCCAGCGCTTTGCTTGATCATTTCAGTACTTCCAAAACACTTGGGCTTGGCCTCCCAGGGGTAAAGCGGACCATGGATGAGTTTTTAATCGACTCATATGATGGTTTGGGTACCAAAATTGTGGCAAGAAAGTGGAAGCGTTGATGTTAAATATAGACGTTGCTGAATTAAAGCGCCCCATACAGACTTTACCCGAATATAGCTATTGTGGGGATGCAACTTTGGTGATTGATACGCCAGATTATTTTTTTCTGGCTTTATTTGATGGTGCCGGGCATGGGTATAAGGCCTATACCACAGCAGATTTGGCTATCAATTTTATCAAAGATAGGTACAGTCAAGATCTGCTAGAATTGCTGTTCTCACTTCATGAATATTTGAAGAAAACGCCTGGAGGTGTACTGGGTTTGTGTCGAGTTGACAAAGAGACTGGTCAACTAACCTATACGGGAATAGGTGATGTTACGATTCGTCTATTTCATCCAAATAGTACGCATTTGGTGATCCGAGGCGGGATTTTGGGGCATGGGGTGCTTCACCCTGTCCTTCATCAACTGCAATTATGGCCTGGAAATATACTCATCATGCATTCTGATGGTGTGGATAAGCAATTTTTACCTCGTGATTTCCCCAATTTTTTCGGACAAAATGCTTCCATGCTTGCACGTATTATCATCGATTATTGTTCAAAAATATTGGATGATGCCTCGGTCATTATCTTAAAGGTGAATGATGATTGAATTAAGTACAATGCAGGTTAATCAATACAATAGCATTATAGAAACACGGCGAAAGGTCTATCAGTTAGCGCTTGATTTGTCTTTTAACACGAATATCTCTACTTATTTGGCGCTTTTGGTTTCAGAGATGTTACAAGTCCTCCTGATTGAAGAAAAGTTGGTGGAGGTTAAGTTTGCGTTTGCCAAAGAGCTGGGCCATTATTTTCTTCATATTTATCTTTCATGTTCAGAAGCCTTGTATCATCGCTTACAAGAGGACTATTTTTTTCAACAGGGCACTTTCTGTACCTTGACGTCGCAAAAGAGCTTTATTTTGCTCAAACAAAAAATCTCTTTGCCCTCTTTTAAGCCGGATGAAGCCTTTCTTCAAGCCGAGAAAGAGCGATTGATTCAGCAATCTAGAGGTGAAATGTTGCAAGAAATTCGGCAAAAGAACCTAGAGCTTCATAAAGCCTTGCGTGATTTGAAGGCTTCTTCAGATATGATTCAATCAGAAAAGATGCGAGCGCTGGGAGGAATGACTGCCGGAGTTGCTCATGAACTGAACAACCCCATGATGGGTATTTTAAATTTTATTCAGTATGCAATAAAACATACAAGTGAAGACGATAGACGTTATCGTCCACTGATGGATGCTCTACATGAAGTGAATCGTTGCCAAGATATCATCAGTAATTTGCTTACCTTTTCACGAATGAAGGCAGAAGGGGATGAGGAGTATTCATTCATAAAGCCTTCCATCTTATTTGAGCGGATATTACAATTGTTGAGTTATAACATCAGATCAAATGATGTGCGGATCATTAAAAACTATGCTCAAAATGAACCTGATATCGCCATCAAAGAAAACAAAATGCAGCAAGTGATCCTAAACTTAGTCATGAATGCGATTGACGCAATGAAACAAAGTGAGACCAGAGAGCTCACTTTGACGACTGAGATAAAAGAGGGGCATTTTGTATTTAGTGTGACGGATACGGGCCATGGTATGGATGAAGAAACACAGGATAAAATTTTTGAGCCATTCTTTACCACAAAGCAAGCAGGACAGGGCACAGGTCTTGGTTTGGCTGTGTCTAGTAGTATAATTGAAGAGCATGATGGAAAGTTGATGTGTCAAAGTAAAGTGGGAGAGGGATCGTGTTTTACAGTGATGATTCCTCAAAATAAATGAACTTAAATTAACCATCAATGGATGTATGAAGCATGGTTAATTGAGATGAACTAAGGTATTCGGTTTATGAACCAAGTAAAACATATTCTTGTCATTGATGATGAAGAAGCCGTTCGTCGTTCATTTGAGTTGGCATTGGAAGACTCAGGTTATCAGGTGACTACCGTAGACTCTGGTGAAAAGGGAATCGAGGAAATCTTACATAAAGAGTACAGCCTGGTTTTTCTTGATTTAAAAATGCCTGGTATGAATGGGGTCAAGACACTCAAGAAAATTCGAGAAATTTCAATGAAGTTACCTGTTTATATTGTCACAGCTTTTCATAAGGAATTTTTAACGGAATTAGATGACGTGAGAAAAGAAGGACTCCCTTTTCAATTACTGAGAAAACCTATTGGTAGCATTGAAATATTGGCTCTCGCCCAAAGTGTATTGGATAAACCTGTTCAGTTTACCTGAGGGTCATAAGGAAAATAGTATGGAAGATGAGAACTATACTTTACGCTTATATATCGCGGGTCTTACCATCGAGAATCAAGAGAATATTATTGCGTTCAAGCAATTGTTAAAAAAGAAACTTGGTAAACATTACACCCTAGAGGTCATTGATATTTTCATCAACCCTGAGTTGGCAGAGGGCGATAAAATTGTGGCCACGCCAACCCTATTAAAGAAGCTGCCACTGCCAAGTCACCGAGTGATTTTAGATTTTAGAGAACAAGAAAAACTATTGGTAGGAATGGACTTGATTTGTGACCTGGGTGACGACACGTGACTCATAAAGACAAAGAAATCATTGCTTCATTGCAACAGGTTATCATCAAACAAAAAGAAGAGATTAAGCACTTAAAGGCAAAGCTTGCCATGAGTAACTCTGCTTTTTTAAATATTGTTGGTAAAAGTTTAGATGGGGTTGTCATTATTGATCGACATAAAATGGTGGTCTACTCCAATTATGAAGCCATTCGTTTGTTTGATCGCAATATCGCTGATTTATTGGGTGAGCCGCTTCACTTAAATTTTGACCCAAGAGATCTGGTTGAAAATAATGAAGTGGTTAAAGAGATGAAGATCCCTAAGGCATCAGGCGGCGAATCTGTATCAGAGGTATCCATTTTCAAAAGTGAATGGAATAACGAGCTTTGTTATGTGGTGATTTTTCGAGATATTACCGAGCGCAAAAGAACAGAAGAAATGCTTCAATATATGTCTATGCATGATTTTCTGACACAGCTACCTAATCGGGCTATGTTTGAAAAGTTGATCGATGAATCGATATCTTTGGCCGAAAAAAATGCAAATCATATGGCCCTACTATATTTGGATTTAGATAATTTCAAAATGACTAACGATACCTTTGGCCATGGAGTAGGTGATTTGTTATTGAAAGAAGTCTCATATCAATTAAGACACTCGGTTAGGCAGAGCGATACCGTTGCCAGGATGGGGGGAGATGAATTTGTGTTTATATTAAATACCATTCGCCATACATCTGATGCTGCCTCTATCGCGAATCATATTCTCAATGTATTAAAAACACCCATTGTCATCAATGAACATCAAATCCATATTCAAGCGAGCATTGGGATAGCAGTGTATCCATCTGGTGGGCAAACTGCAGCTCATCTCTTAAAAAATGCAGATGCAGCCATGTATACGGCTAAAAAACTTGGAAAAAATCAGTACCAATTTACAGAAAAGCGAACCTGAACTATTTCACACATAGTGCCCCAGCATCTGCGGTCTCTTGCAAATCCTTCTGTCTAAAAAAATGCGTGAGTTTTGTATGTCTTAACTTAGGGACTGATACCATCATTGCAAGCTCGCCTTTTCTTTTTTGAGTGCTATGAGAGCATGCATGCTCTTCTGCGGGGTTTAGAATGGTTTTCATTTCAATTTTTTGGATCAATCCATCTAAATATGGATTTTGACCTATTTCTTTGTGGTAATAAGGCAATCGTGAGTCAAAATAAGATTGAATGGTGTGATTGGATAATCGGGCTAAAACGGGGTGTTTAGAATGAAACCAAGAGCTTAAGACTTCAATCTCAAAAATATAAGCGTTTGCTTCGCAGTTTAAAATCTTTGCTGCCACATTAAAAGCATGACCTATTTCATGAATAAGAATCCCAATGATCATCATAGGCTCTTCTTTTAAGAAACTTTCTTTCACTGCAATGGTTTTGTTGATTTCCCAGTCAGGATGGTATTTGCTCAAAAGATGAAAGGTCTGGAAGTTAACAAAAATGGCAGGATTGCCATTGACCCCTAGAAAATCTGTAGGTGGGGTTAAAAAATCTATAAAAAGTTCTTGGATGGTGGCTTGATAGCCATTGCGAAGTCCTTTCTCCCCTGTGATTCTGCATTCATTGATGATCTTAAGAATATCTACTTTAGTCATCATAGCTACTTCCTCCCTTTCAGTCCCTTCATTTAGGTTTCAGAAAAAAAGCACGTTATTTCACCCCACAAGGGTAAAGATCTGGATGAAGCTTGTCCTTGGGATAAGTTTGATCAGTGAATATTTAAAACTTAGACAGAATTACTCCATTCGTCAATTTTCACTTTTAATGAGATGATGAATGAGGAGGCACAATGATTGGATTATCTAATTCAACCTCAGCCACTCTCTCCGCGCGCATTGCCTGCAAAATTTGTTGCATTTTTATAAATTGCTCACTGAGC
Source organism: Pseudomonadota bacterium (assembly GCA_021807845.1). The sequence goes on along the minus strand of JAKBCM010000029.1, from coordinate 6,367 downwards.
TGAAAAAATAAGTCACCTGATTCTCTTTCTTGTAATTCACCAATGGTGAGATATGCGGCTTGTCCCATATCACTAAAATAATCAAGGCGAACATGACGTTTCGATGCCATTCCAGGGAAAAGGCCACAAAACAGCAAACTTTTATCACCAACATCACGTAACAATTCTATTTGCCGCTTGCCCCCGACATGCATTGACTGAAGAAAATCCAGCGCAATGACTGACTCAAGCAGCTTTGCAGTTTGAGCAAATCGCATGAGTAAAAACACAAGGTAGCTTTCGGTATTTTCGTTCAAGAGGAGTTGAGTAGATGCTTGGGCTTCATTTACAAGAGCATACCATTGACTCATATCGGTGGGGTTTAAAACTAATTTTTTCATCATATCCTGCCTTTTTATAGGGCTTAATATTAGTGTAGCAAAAAATATTCTATTTGCTCTCACCACTAACAAAAATAAGATGGATGGCTATTCCATAAAGCCTAAGATTTGGGGTTTGCGCTCATTCGTTGTATAATCATGTGATTCGCTGAAGTCAAAAGCCTCAGCCCTCAAAATTAGGAAAGGTATAAATAATTTGCTTTTCAGATCTCTTTAGCAACGCTGGGTCGTTCTAACATCTTCAGATAAAGGTCCTTATGATAGAAAAAATTCGTAACATCGCCATCATCGCGCACGTTGATCATGGTAAGACAACATTAGTCGATAAATTATTGCAACAAACAGGCACACTCAATGAGCGCGCGCCCAAAGTTGAGCGGTTGATGGATTCCAATGTGCTTGAAAAAGAGCGCGGCATTACTATTCTTGCCAAAAATACTTGCGTGCATTGGCAGGGATACCAAATTAATATTGTCGATACACCAGGACATGCTGATTTTGGTGGAGAGGTAGAACGAATTCTATCTATGGTGGATAGTGTGCTCTTATTGGTTGATGCCGTTGATGGTCCTATGCCGCAAACGAGATTTGTGACGCAAAAGGCTTTTCTGCGTGGTTTAAACCCTATTGTGGTCATCAATAAAATTGATAGACCTGGTGCAAGACCGGACTGGGTCATGGATCAAGTGTTTGATCTGTTTGATAATTTGGGTGCAAATGATACTCAACTTGATTTTCCAGTGGTATACACTTCAGCGCTCAATGGATATGCCAAACTTAACTTAGACGATCATTCAACCGATATGAATGCGCTGCTTCGTACAATAGTTGAGTGTGTTCAACCTCCAGATGTTGATAGAGAGGGCCCTTTCCAAATGCAAATCAGCTCACTCGACTACTCGTCTTATGTGGGTACTATTGGTATTGGTCGGGTCAGTCGAGGACACATCAAAGCCAAATCAGCGGTTAAAATCATTGATAAAGATGGTCACGTACGTTCTGGTCGTTTATTACAATTACTGGGTTTCAAAGGTCTTGAGCGAATAGAAATAGAAGAGGCAAGAGCAGGCGATATCATTGCGGTTACCGGCATTGATCAATTAAATATTTCCGATACGATTTGTGATCCTAATATGGTTGAAGCCCTACCGCCATTAACAGTGGATGAGCCGACCATCAGTATGACGTTTCAAGTCAATGACTCACCTTTTGCAGGCCTTGAAGGCAAATATGTCACTAGCCGAAAATTACGGGAAAGATTACACACAGAATTGTTACACAATGTGGCTCTTAGAGTAGAAGACTCTGATGATCCAGATAAATTTAAGGTATCTGGTCGAGGAGAGCTACATCTATCTATTCTTATCGAAAATATGCGCCGAGAAGGCTACGAGTTGGCCATCTCAAAACCCGAAGTCATCTTGCGTGAAGAAGAAGGGATGCAGCTTGAGCCATATGAACGAGTCACCGTTGATATTGAAGAACTTCATCAGGGTTCTATCATGGAAAAACTAGGCGAGCGACGAGGTGAGTTACAAAATATGCTACCTGATGGGAAGGGGCGCGTACGCCTTGATTACCTTATTCCTACTCGCGGATTGATTGGCTTTCATACCGAATTTTTATCGAGTACTTCAGGAACGGGTTTGATGTATCATGTGTATGATCATTATGGGCCGGCCATCAAAGGTAAAATTGGAAAACGAAATAATGGGGTCTTGATTGCGAATTGTCAGGGAACGGCCCGCGCTTTTGCTTTGTTTAACTTGCAAGAGCGGGGTCGCTTATTTATCGACCCACAAACGCCATGCTATGAAGGGATGATTGTAGGTATTCATGCGCGTGACAATGATTTGGTTGTGAATGTGACGAAAGAAAAACAACTCACCAATATCAGGGCTTCAGGATCGGATGAAAACATCATTCTCACTCCTTCCATCAAATTTTCTCTTGAGCAAGCTCTGGAATTTATTGATGATGATGAGTTAGTTGAAGTGACTCCAGAATCGATTCGTTTACGAAAAAAAGAGTTAAAAGAAAACGATAGAAAAAGAACAGCTAGGGCTTCGAATAGTGATGAGAGCTAGTATGAAATGAGCAAACAAAAATTCAAACGAGTCATATTATATGCACGCCAACATCGTGCCAATCAGGGGGTCAATGAAACCTTACATCGTTTGATTGACTATCTCCGTGATTTGAAAATGGCAACTTTCCTAGACAGCGATACAGCAAGTAGCTTCGATTTATCTCTTCCTACGTTGCCTCGTGAAGACATAGGAGAGCATCAGGACTTGGTCGTCGTGGTTGGAGGCGATGGTAGTTTGCTATCTGCAGCGCGAATGGCCATTAAAATCAATGTCCCTGTCATTGGGATAAACAGAGGCCGCTTGGGATTTTTAACGGATATTTCTCCGCAAGATATTGAAAAAGACTTAGGTGGGGTTTTGGCGGGCGCTTATTTTGAAGAACGTCGATTTTTGTTGCATACCAGAGTTTATGATCAAGAAAATACTTATTATCAAGGGGATGCCCTCAATGATGTGGTATTAAGTAGAGGCAGAGAAACTCATTTGATAGCGTTTGATGTTTCCATTAACCATGAGTTTGTTAGCCATTATCGTTCGGATGGGATGATTGTTGCGACCCCCACAGGTTCAACGGCCTATGCGTTATCTGCAGGCGGCCCCATCATGCACCCAGGACTCAATGCCATGGTCATGGTGCCGATGTTTTCTCATAGTTTAAGCTCTCGACCACTGGTGATTGATGGACAATCACTCATAGAAATGAAAATAGACAGATCCAATGGCATGGATTTACAAATCAGCTGTGATGGACATGAGTCCAGCCCAATTAAACCTGGTCAATTCATCAGCATTGAAAAAAATGCCCAACAATTACGGCTATTGCATCCTAAAGACTACCACTATTATGATACATTGAGGATTAAATTGGGCTGGGGGTTAAAACCTCAAGGGTGAGCGTCATGTTAGTATCGTTACGCATTGAAAATTATGCCATTGTCTCCCATCTAGAGTTGGATTTTACCGAGGGGATGACGGCATTTACTGGCGAAACTGGGGCTGGTAAGTCCATCATGATTGATGCTTTGATGCTCGCCTTAGGAGAGCGCACGGACGCCACAGTTATTCGTACTGGTGCTGAAAAATGTGACATCACTGCTTGTTTTCAGCTAGATTCCGCCGAAGCTTTGCTTGATTGGTTAAAAGAGCATGATGTAAGCCATGATGAGGGGGAGCTTTTTTTACGACGCGTGATTTATAGAGAAGGACGCTCAAAATCTTATATCAATGGTCAACCGTTTCCTCTACAAAAGATCAAAGAGTTAGGCGAAATGCTGGTGTGTCTCCACGGCCAGCACCAACATCAAACCTTATTACAACATGTGACCCATCGTCAGCAATTAGACCAATATGCCAATCACACCTCTTTGCTTCATGAGGTGGCAGACATATATCACCAATGTTTAGAAACCAAACTCGAATTACAGCGATTAGAAAATCAAGACAGCACCGCTGAGAGGCTTGTCTTTTTAGAGCATCAACTGGAAGAGTTGCTACAGTTGGACCCCCGCGAGGGTGAAATGCAGGCATTACATGAAGAACATCAACTGCTTCATCATGCTAAGGACTATCTACAGCATACCCAACAGATGACAGAATTACTTTGTGCTGATGATGAGCCTAACATTTGTCAGGGGCTAAATCGTATTTTACAAATGCTTGCTTCATTGCCACAAGAAAATACGCTGATAAAGTCCAGTTCTCTGCTTATCAATAATGCATTGATTCAGTGTGAAGAAGCAAAAGATGACATTGCAACCTTTGCAAATGCGATACAACTTGATCCTGAAAGGTTACAGGTCGTTGAAGAGCGTATCAGTCAATTGCATCAAGCAGCCCGTAAATATCATGTGGAAGTAAATCTGCTGCCAACCCTTGCCGCGCTTTTGCAAGAAGAGATACAACAGATTCAGAATCAAGGTCAAGCGCTTAAAAAGCTCCAACAGCAATATGAAGTACAGTGCGAAGCTTATATGAGTTTGGCCATGAGGCTGCGAGCATCGCGACAAACCCATGCGCCAAAGTTAGCAGAGGAAATCACGGCCACCATTCAACAGCTAGGCATGCCCAAGGGTTATCTCATGATGGATATCACGCCTTTGGATAAAATGCAGGTTCATGGTTTGGATAGGGTGGAATATAAAGTATGTACCAATCCAGGTATGCCCCTTGATCTGCTGCCAAAAGTTGTATCGGGCGGAGAATTATCACGAATAGGACTGGCCATTCATGTGATTACGGCAAAACGTGGTGCGACGCCTACGCTATTATTTGATGAAGTAGATGTCGGCATTGGCGGACCTACAGCGGCCTTGGTTGGCCAATTACTAAGACAGTTAGGAGAGCGTTTACAGATCTTTTGTGTCACCCACCAACCTCAAGTTGCTTCTCAAGCGCATCATCACTTTAAAGTGGAAAAACGAAGTGATGATGCGCAAACTTTTTCTCAGGTGATCCCATTAAGTCATCCCGAAAAAATCAATGAAATTGCACGTATGCTAGGTGGACTAACCATCACCGAACAAAGCCTGTCTCATGCGGAAGAATTACTGCAAAATTGACATGTTAAATCTAAATTCGATCATTGAATCAACGCGACGAGTGTTAACGCCCCCTTTGCAATCACTGGAAAAACGCCAAAAACTAAAAATATACCAACCCCTAGAGCTATACTTTCAAGAGATCCGAAAAGTAAGGAAACCAGTTCAGATATTATTCCAAGAGAAATACCTACTCTTTGCCTCAGAGGAAAATTTTGCATAATAAACCTCTGTGGTACAAATATCTATCATTTCCAAATAAATATCCCTGTTTATACACCTCTTTTCAGTGACCTACAGCAAGAACAAGGATAGTCACTGTTTTATCATTAACTTGGCATATGATCCTAAAGTCGCCTACTCTGTATCGCCACAATCCAGCCTTATTATGAATCAAGGCCTTTCCTTGTTGCCTCGGATCATCATCTGTACAAATACGCTTTTCCAAATAATCGAAAATCCTTAATCTTGTCTGCTTATTAAGCTTTTTTAAGTGCTTAATGGCTAACTCAGAAAGCTCAATCGTCCAACTCACAGGCCTTCCTTCTAATGCTAGCTTTTATTATCTATGATCATGGGGTCTTCTTGACAGAAGGTTGTTCCGGCGGTGGTGCATCATCACGTGCAGCACCCCTTGCTTCTAAATAAGCTGCTCTATACTCTGCAAAATGACCCGGACCTTGGTCTAACATCTTTCTAAACTCGCCTAGGTCTCGATACCGTTCTTCGCCTGTTTCATGCTTGTGACCTGTTAGAGCAGTGATGGCACTCAGGTCAGGTTGATTTAAGGTCCGACCATCACTTTCATGGTCGCCAGAGGCTAATAGTTTTCGTACCTCGGATAATTTTTCTGGTGCTATTTTTAAGGTGATTAGGTTTTTATTGGGACCATCATAATAATAAAGTTTGTCTTTGGTTATGATATATTGAGATCTATTTTCCAGTGCTGCTAAATAGCCCTCATTGGGTGCTTTCAAATCTGGATATTCGCTATTAGGAAGTTTGTACAAAGTGCATTGAAATCTATCTGGGTGAAATTGAACTAAGCGCTTCCTAGCTTCTTTCAATAGCTTATCTTCGTCTAGTTTAGGATCTAAGTCTAGTACCGTTGCAAAACCCTTACCTCTTTTTGCATGTTCTTGGGCCAAAGCTTTTTCTGCTGCAAGTGGGGCTTGGGGTGGGGCTAGTTCAGGATGTTTTAATATGTGTCTTAATTTACCGGAGCGATTAAAAAGAGCGTTAGCTTCGGCATTATTTTGGATATCCATCAACTCGAGTTTAGCCATTTTTCCCTAATCCGTTCGCCCTGAGGAGCGTGCATAGCACGCGTCTCGAAGGACTAGATTCTAAATAGAAAACA
>JAKBCM010000175.1 GCA_021807845.1 Pseudomonadota bacterium | reverse complement strand
TATTAGCCGCTTTGGCTTTTCATGATTCGTTTGGTGCTATTAGTATGGTATCACTGATGCGATTTCATCATCAGTATTTGCCAGATCAATTACAATTTGAACCGGATACTTTTTCAAAAGAATTACAGAAAGAGTTAGAGCACATGGGGTATCAGTTGGCGCCATTGCCTGAGTATTTTGGTGATATGCAAGCCATCACTTGGGACCAAAAAAATCATTTGCTCACTGCAGCTTCTGATCCTAGGCATATAGGGCTTGGCGCTGTTGTAGGTCAACCATTAAGTTATGGCTTGATGTATAATAAAAATACATGTGCTGAGCCTTGTGTTCAGTAATATCAATCTTGTTGTCCTGACAAACGTTTTATGTCTTGATAAACCCGTGCTATCAATTCCTCTTTATTTTCTAAAGTATACTGAGAGGCATCGATGGCTTGTCCTACATGTATCTCGGCAGTTTGATTGATATTGAATTGATAAGTTCGAGCCGGCAAAATCTCATATGCCCCTCGGATCCCTATTGGAATAATGGTGGCTTTTGCCTCAATGGCCATGATAAAGGATCCTTTTTTTAAGGGAGCAACTTTACCATCTTTAGAACGGGTGCCTTCTGGGGCTATCCAGATGACAATCCCACTGGCCAATAATTTCTTGACAGTTTCTAAATCTTCCATGGCTTTACGCCGATTTTTTCGATCAATAAAAGGAAATTCAGCAGCAGTCATTCCTTTACCCATGATGGGAATTTTTGAGAGTTCTTTTTTAGCGAGCATTCTAATGGAATGATTCGGGAATGCTTGCAAGCTCAATGGAATATCATATAGGCTACTATGATTACACATAATGATAGTAGCTTGACCGGGTTTGGGTTCCACGTGATGAGGATTGATGACTTTGCATTGGACGTGGACCAAATTTAAAATTCTTCTGACCCAGACGTGGATGGTTTTATCTACCCAAGCACGGTTTGTTTTGCCCAAAAAATTCATAATGATGGAAAGGCTAGTGGTGTTAGCAATGTAGAGTCCTGATACGAGCATGATCCATAAAGTGCGTAGCTTACTTATTTTCATGGTTTAATAGGTACTGTGTGTCATGTATTGATGATACTGTAAGTATTTGTATTTGCAATCATAGTTACGTTTATTCTTTATCATCATGTTCGATGATACGCCCCATTTTTTGGGGCACTTTTTTGGCAGGAAAGAAATAGGTTTTAATTGCATAGATAGCCCAAATGATAGCGCCCAGAAACAACCCCCATACAACAATATAAGAAAGCACGATAAAAAGGCCAAAAATCAATACGATGGCAATACCAAGGATAATGAAAGGAACCAATTGCTCAAAAATTTGGGATGTCTTGTTGTTCATGTCGTTCCTTAATAAACTAAATAGTAGGACGGGGTGCAGGTTCAAGATGCTACAAATAGAGGCAGCTATTAAAAAATTATCGTTCACAATCCATGATAGTGCAACACGAATTGTGCAAAATGTGGTATTATGTAATGAGTAATTGATATTTGATTGGAGATAGTCATGCTTTTCGGTATTTTAAACTTGTCATTTTGGGGGTACGTGGTAGCGACTATTGTGTTGACACAAATAACCATCGCTTCCGTCACCATTTACTTACATCGCCATCAGACGCACCGTGCTTTGACGCTGCATCCTATCATCAGTCATTTCTTTCGTTTTTGGCTTTGGTTAACAACAGGAATGGTCACCGCTGAATGGGTTGCTATCCATCGAAAACACCATGCAACAACAGAAGTAGAGGGAGATCCTCATAGTCCAGTTGTGTACGGCATAAAAAAGGTATTCTGGGAAGGTGCTGAATTATATCGTGAAGCGTGTGATGATGTTGAAATGATTAGTAAATATTCTCATGGGACACCAAACGATTGGATTGAAAAGAACATTTACACTAAGCATTCATCGCGCGGGATTTTGCTCATGTTCTTGATTGATATATTTTTGTTCGGGGCTCCTGGGATCACCATCTGGGCTATTCAAATGGCATGGATCCCTATTTGGGCTGCGGGCGTGATCAATGGAATTGGACATTATTGGGGATATCGTAATTTTGAATGCCAAGATGCGTCAACCAATGTCATTCCATGGGGATTTTGGATTGGTGGGGAAGAACTGCATAATAACCATCATACCTTTGCATCTTCTGCTAAATTTTCAGTGAAATGGTGGGAATTTGACATTGGATGGTTATATATTCGATGTTTATCCTTGTTAGGACTGGCTCAAGTTAAAAAATTGCCTCCTAAATTAGCAAGACAAGAAGGTAAATTGCATGTTGATTTAGATACGGTAAAAGCGGTTATTGGCAATCGATTCCAAGTGATGTCACATTATTACAAGCGAGTTGTATGCCCAATTTTAAGGCGCGCTAAGCAAAGCGATGAGAGTAAAGCCGATAAAAAATTGTTTCAACGAGCTGGTATGTTGCTACGCCGAGAAGAAGGATTACTTTCTCCACGCGCAACTTCTCGACTACATGCCCTCCTGGATAAATATGAGCAATTACGCGTGGTGTATAGTTATCGCCAATCGTTGCAAAGTATATGGCTGAAAACCGCCT
>JAKBCM010000174.1 GCA_021807845.1 Pseudomonadota bacterium | reverse complement strand
ATGTGAGTCTCTTATTTTTTTTATTCTGTCATTAACGTCTAAATCTATAATTGCTTCTGTCATCATGATTCCTTGCTATTATATGTATGATTAATAAACAATTAGGAATTAACCAAACCATTTGTTTGATGAAAAGGCTGTTCCAAAGAATCATATTAGTTCTATTTAGGAACTAAATCAATATGATTGACACAATAAGTTCTGTTAGGATAATATATTTTTAGATATAATTAAAAATATGAATTTTTCCAAGACAATGAGAAAGTTAGATGATTAAAATTAAGAACAACAAAATGATGAGAGGGTATATAGTGAATTAAGAGCATTGAGGAAAAGTCTGCAAACTCTTCCTCAATAAAATATAACAATTAGCTCGGAACAAAGCTAAACACCAAAAATAGTCAAGAAAATCAGAAATTTCATCGAAATTTTTGGATCAACCACACTGATTAGTTTAGCTTTGTTCCCTAAAAACATCAAGATTTTTTGGTGTAAGGGACATGTATAATGGGATTTTTTAATAAGAATAACAACTCGTTAGAACGAGTGAGTAGTAAATCTTTTGCCCAATGGGCAACTGAGAACAAGCAATCCATCGAGGCTCGCTTGATTGATGAGGCAATTGCGTTTCTCAATGAGCATGGGGAAGACCTACGGACACCTGTAAGCAGTCTGATAGTAGATAATCGATGGCACTACATTGATAAACCGGCGAAAAAACAAAGCTATCGCGCAACGATGGAATATAACAGCGATGGGATTGCCTATCTCGCTTTGACCTATTACACCTTTCGACATGGTGGTCATTCTGAGCGATTTGATAGCAAGTCCGTACTTAAAGCACTATGGCAAGAGGCGAGGGGAGGGCTTTTTTCATCGCCCGTAAAGACAGCGATTAAAACCCGTATTGAGCCAGTAACGCCAGAAATCAATCCCATTGATTGGATTGCTCGTGATAAAGAATCGTGGCAATCCATGACTGATAAGGGCAATAGTCACTACCTCAAACGAAAAGGGTTATCCGAGGGTATTATTCCAGGAATTAAACACGCCAAACACCATATTGCAGTGGCCATTATTGATACCCATAATACTTTTTTAGGTCTGCAACGCATTTTTAATGACGGCCAAAAACGCTTTACTAAAGGCTTATCTAAAAAAGGGCATTTTGCGCTCATAGGTTATCCTTCCTTGCCTGAGAAAGTAGGCACTATTCATGTGTGCGAAGGGGTGGCAACTGCTGCCAGCATTCATCGTGCGATTGGCGAACCTGTCTTTGCAGCTCTTGATGCATTTAATCTTCTGCCAGTCTGTAAATCATTAAAACGCCACTATCCTAAAACACAGATTATTATCTGGGCTGATAATGACTGGCAAAAAGCCGATATTAAAACAAAATTTGGGCGTGTTTTAGGCAACACCGGACTCATTCAAGCCAACCGTACCGCTTTTAAACTAAGAGGCACCTTGGTCTGCACTCCTGATTTCTCAACCTTTGGCTCGGAACTTATTAAAGAAGCTACCGACTTTAACGATTTACATCAGCTAGGTGGATTACATCTTCTGTCTGAAACCATCCCTCAAAAGCCTGATATCCACTTAGGCTTATGGCATGAATTGCGTCACTTCAACCAACATGCCCATGGGGCTGTGGCACCTAGTCAATTTACCGATGGCGTAAAGCTATCTTACAACAGTCGTTATTTACCCAATGATGTATTTAAACGAGAGGGCGTACATTTAGTACGCTCTGCCATTGGTACAGGAAAAACGGCCATCGTAGAATTCCTGGTGAAACAAAACCCCAAACAATCCATTTTGTTTACGACCCATCTTATTTCACTGGTAGAAAGTGCCGCTCAACGATTAGGGTTAACCAGTTATAATGAGTGTGATAATTTTGACTTACAAATCGAACATCGATTGGCCATTTGCCTCAATTCTTTAGGAAAGCTCACCGCAGAAGGTGCTCTAAGGCACTATGATGTGGTCATCATTGATGAAATCGAACAGGTGCTTGCCCGTCTGACCTCTCATATTGAACAAAAGCCCCTGGTATTTTCTGTGCTGCAACACGTCATGACGAATGCCAAAACGCTTATTTGTCTTGATGCGCATCTTTCTCAAGCAACAGTGCAAATGGTTCAACGGTTTTGTCCTAATCAACCCGTCACCATTCATTTTAACCGCTTTGAGCCAGGATGCGAGCGCCAAATAGCCTTTCACGACAGCCCAGAAAGCGTGCAAATGACCGCCATGCAGGCTTTAGAACAAGAACAAAAGGTGTATCTCGCCTTTAACTCCAAAAAGGAAGCCTTTAAAACCTATTCAGCGCTGAACATGGCCTTTCCTGAAAAGCGTGGACTTTATATATCAAGTGACAATGCGGGCGATGCTGAAAACAAGGCTTTTTTTAATAACGTGAATGAAGTGTCAAAACGTTATGATTACCTGGTATGTACCCCATCGGTGAGTACCGGTGTTTCTATTGATAACGGCCATTTTGATTTTGTAGGCGGTGTGTTTAACGCCCAGGTCAATACCGCCAATGATTGCATGCAAGCTTTAGGACGAATCCGAAACCACAAAACCTTACATGTATT
>JAKBCM010000173.1 GCA_021807845.1 Pseudomonadota bacterium | reverse complement strand
GGAGATAAACCACAAGCAACATTGATTAATCAATTTTTATCCGAAAAGCGACAATTGTTGAGCAAAGTGGATGATACGAGAGGCCGTGAAATGGCTGAGCGAAAAAGGCCAGCAGCATGGGATGACAGGGTAGCAAAACCCTCATCTGACCATGCAAGCGATGAGCGATATCAATCGAGAGCTGAAGAAGATCGTGACTATGGCGGGTCACGAGGCAAGCGTTTTCATTTATCTCGAGATGAGGGGAGTCCTAGCAAAGACGAAGGATTTAGAAAGCTATCTTTTGATGCTGTGTCAGTGTCTTCACCAATAGAGCGCTCTGTTTACCCGAGAGAAAACACCTTTTTTTCAAGTAAACAGTCAAGTATGGATAGGACCACTGGAATTCGTCAGATTGAAGGTGCAGAGCCAATATCGCCATAAAGCATAAGACAGATGAAAAATGAATGAATTGCATTGGGAGAACTGATGAGTTATCGAAGTGAAAAGGCACAAGCGATTCATAGGGCCTTGTTAGGATATTTAAAGGCTCCAAGTGAGGAATGGTTTGCCGAATTCAAGGTAGCAATTGAGTCGGCGGATGAGGCAAGCTTGAGTGAGAGAAGTATCCATGGGCATAGCCATTTAGTGGATTTGTATCATTTGGCCAAAGAATTTTGTCCACCGGTTGTAGAGGTAGCATCAGTTGTTTCTCGATGTTTTGACATGATGATGCAAAAAGTAGCTCAATACCCTCAAGCAAGAAAAGCACTATTAATTATTGCAAATGACGATGGATTTACGCCATTGCATGAGGCTTTAATTTCAGGTCAGCCTGCAAACATGAACATTTATTTTGAGGCGGTGCATCAGGCGATAAAAGACGGGGTGCTCACAGTAGCTGAATATAAGCGTTTATTAATCAATGCAAATGAGGCGGGATTTACACCATTGCATGAAGCTTTAATTTCAGGTCAGCCTGCAAACATGAACATTTATTTTGAAGCGGTGCACCAGACGCTAAAAGATGGGGTACTCACAGCAGATGAATATAAGCGCTTATTAATCAATGCAAATCAAGCTGGATTTACGCCCTTGCATGAAGCTTTAATTTCAGGCCAGCCTGAGAACATGAGTGTTTATTTTGATGCTGTGCGCCAGGCGATAAAAGACGGGGTGCTCACAGCGGATGAATATAAGTGCTTATTAATCAATGCAAATCAGGTGGGATTTACACCTTTGCATGCAGCTTTAATTTCAGGCCAGCCTGAGAACATGAGTGTTTATTTTGAAGCGGTGCGTCAGGCGATAAAAGATGAAGTGCTTACAGCGGCTGAATATAAGCGCTTATTAATTAATACAAATCAGGCGGGATTTACACCTTTGCATGAAGCTTTAATTTCAGGCCAGCCTGCAAACATGAGTGTTTATTTTGAAGCGGTGCGTCAGGCGATAAAAGATGAAGTGCTTACAGCGGCTGAATATAAGCGCTTATTAATCAATCCAAATCAGGCGGGATTTACGCCATTGCATGAAGCTTTAATTTCAGGCCAGCCAGAAAACATGAAAGTTTACTTTGAAGCGGTGCGCCAGACGCTAAAAGATGGGGTACTCACAGCGGTTGAATATAAGTGCTTATTAATCAATCCAAACCAAGCGGGATTTACGCCCTTGCATGAAGCTTTAATTTCAGGCCAGCCTGCAAACATGAAAATCTATTTTGATGCTGTGCACCTGGCGATAAAAGATGAGGTACTCACAGCGGATGAATATAAGCGCTTATTAATTAATGCAAATCATGCGGGATTTACACCTTTGCATGAAGCTTTAATTTCAGGCCAGCCTGCAAACATGAGTGTTTATTTTGATGCTGTGCGTCAGGCGATAAAAGATGAAGTGCTTACAGCGGCTGAATATAATCGCTTATTAATCAATCCAAATCAGGCGGGATTTACGCCATTGCATGAAGCTTTAATTTCAGGCCGGCTTACAAACATGAACATTTATTTTGAAGCGATCCGTCAAGCGATAAAAGACAGGGTACTTACATCGGATGAGTATAAGCACTTATTGCAAAGTCCCAATCATGCGGGCTTTACACCTCTTAATCAGGCCGCAAACAGTGGCTCTCATGATCTGGTACGTAATTTTGTTGAAATCCTAGAAAGAGATTTAGGCGGTAAAGCTTTGTATGAATTGTTACAGCGGCGAGTCAAGGGTTACCTACCCTCTTGTCAGGTGCGTGGAGATAAACCACAAGCAACATTGATTAATCAATTTTTATCCAAAAAGCGACAATTGTTGAGCCAAGTGGATGATACGAGAGGCCGTGAAATGGCTGAGCGAAAAAGGTCAGCAGCATGGGATGACAGGGTAGCCAAACCCTCATCGGGCCATGCAAGCGATGAGCGATATCAATCGAGAGCTGAGCAAGGGCGTGACTATGGCGGGTCACGAGGCAAGCGTTTTCATTTCTCTCGAGGTGAGGAGTGTCCTAGCAAAGACGAAGGATTTAGAACGCGACCTGTTGATGTTATGTCAGCACTTCTTCCAGCAAAGCGCTCTGTTTACCCGAGAGAAAACACCTTTTTTTCAAGTAAACAGTCAAGCATGGATAGGACCACTGGAATTCGTCAGATTGAAGGTGCAGAGCCAATATCGCCATAAAG
>JAKBCM010000028.1 GCA_021807845.1 Pseudomonadota bacterium | reverse complement strand
CTATCGGTGGATTCCTCTATCAAGAGATTCATCACCTCATCGACACTTTCGGCTCCCTTGATATGTTGAGCCAACGACTCCATCCAATCGCCTGCTTGACTCAACGCATCTTTGATTTGCACAACCGTAAGCTCTTTCTGACAATAATGGACTAATTTTTTAACCAAATATTCTACCGTTTGCTTCTCCAAAGCTTCTTTATATTGCCAAGTAGGTAACGTAAGTTGTCGTTCATAATTATGAAAGATTGCGCCATGTTTGTTTTTACCTGTACAGACAAAAACAGAAATGACTTCTCTATGACCATGCTCACTTCTCTCAGTGGTCCTAGATTGTAAAAAGCGTTTCAGGCCAGCTAAAAAGCCACCACTTTGTGACACAAGAAATATGATATCTCCTGGTTCAAAGGCACAATCTTGCATCAGTAACATGATGGCGAAAACTCTGTTTACCAATGATGGCCATGATGGTGATGATGATGGTGATGATGATAACCAGGATCAGAGGCTGCAGCAGCTATACAAGATGATTCTGAAGTCAGAAGACAACTCAGTAAAGCAGCAGCATCATCAGCAGCACCAGGTTGTCCCATGGCTTTGATCAATTGATCAATACTTTCAGGCGCATAACCCACAGCACTTAACCTTGTTGAAACTTCCACAGGCTTTGAGAATGAAGCAAGGATCATTTCTGCTGCATGCGCTTTAATCCGTGGAAGATATGCTGCTTTTTTTTCCTGCACGGCCTTGGTTGAGGGTTGACTGCTGTTAAGTAAGGTGTATCTTTTGACAACAGCATCAACATAGGAAGCGGCTTTTTCTGTATCTATGATTGATCCTTGACTGGATTGAGTTAACAAAGCATCATACTGCTGACATAATTTGTCACCTAAAGCCGCTTTCATGAAATCAGTTAATTTTTTTAATGTGCTTGGCATCTGCTCCTTTAATTTGCTTTAATGTATATTATATGTACAGACATGTCCTTTTTCAACCGGATTGCTGGGGTAAAACGAGATTATGCGTGTTTGAGCATATTGATTTGCTCTTGCAACGACCTATATCCACACTCGACATTGACATAATCTCGGTTTGACAAATACACCGATAAGGAACCATCGTCTCTCACCTGATGAGATTGCCAAATACTATTAAAATTCAATTGCTTTAATCGAAGATAGTCGCTCTTCTTCGTCACTAAAAAGAAATTGCGATACTGTTTTTTTTTATTAAAATGCAAAGCTTCGATATCAGAGGACAAGCTTTTGCCTGGAAGATAGTTTTTCAATGAATAAGATCGATTGTTGTGTACCGCGACAATTTTACCCTTAGACAGAAACTTTTTTATTTGACGAGCCAATTTTTTCACTTCTTTGTGTGCCACTTTATCGTAGTGGCCGTATTGAGACAAGGATTTTTTAATCCCAACATCAGTAAACATACGATTGGGATCAAATTCATAGCGATGATGATGGATATGAAAAACAATATTTCTCCCACCGCGATGCTTCAAAGTCAGTAAACTTCCTCCTTGCTCTCGCAAGATGACTTTTATTGCTTTTAATGCTGTTGTTTCATTTTGATGAAGATGAACAAATGCATGGCCAATACCGCGCTGCTCTCGAAGGATAGTAACCGTTGTATCCCCTAGTTTTATCGGATAATGAGCAGCAAAAGCTGGGCAGAGGCCTAATAAAATGAAAAACAAAGCAAAACGGCAGGCCATTATTAAAACACAATAAATAATTTATGCGCATTTTATCGTGCTTGAATGCTTAGTGCAATAGAGAGTCACTGGTGTTTGGAAAAGCCTAGAAAAAAATAGGCAACCATAACCTGTACATCTGAGCCTCAAATCTCGTTCATGGTGGGGACATATGAAATGCATCAGGTTCACTAAACACGATAGTTATACACACAACATTTCAAAACAATCTCCAAAGCAACATTTGTATTTTGGTTCAGCCAGAGTATTAATTGCCTATATGTACAATAATAGACCATCTCAAGATAATCCGAAAGGCAATTTATGCATTTAAAGGACATTTTTTTTGGTACATAGAAAATTTTGAAAAAACGATAACTATCATTCATACTGTCTTAGAGGCTTCATGAATTGGCTGCAACGTTCTACATGACGTAGTTCTTCACAGCGGCTAAGATGAGATGGTGGACGAGCGCAATTACCATAGAACTTTCAAAGGATTGATGCAATGAAACAATGGTTCAGTTTGTTTTTGTTTTTGATTCTACCTATCGCTTACGCACAAAAACTAATCATAGGCACCACCTTCCATAACCCCCCTTTTAATTCATTGGCCGATCAAAAGGAGCATTTTTATGGATTTGATATTGATATGATGGGCAATATTTGCAAACGCTTGTCTCTCCAATGCAAATTTATACCCGTTACGTTTAATAATTTATTTACAGCCTTACAAGCTGGAAAAATTGATGCTGCCATGGCTGGCATCATCATTACACCCGGAAGGCAAGAAGAATTTCTTTTTAGCCTACCTTATCTTGAAAGCAATGCACAATTCATGACTTTGGCACAATCTCCTTTGCATACCCCTGATGAGATTCGCAACAAACGAGTAGGCGTGCGTCTTGGTACCCCGTTTAAAAGAAGTTTAGCGTTAAGCCTATATCATCATTCTATTCAAATTGTTGAATACTCAAACAACGAAGATCTCTTTGATGGCTTATCCAATAATGCCGTAGATGTGATCCTGATGGATGCATGGTCTGTCAAAAGTTGGGTGGCAAACAATGGCAGTCTTTATAAAAGCATTGGCTCACCAGTACCCGTGGGAGAAGGTTATGGCATCATGACCACTTATGAAAACAAAAACCTCATCACTGACATCAATAAAGCAATACTGGACATGGAGGCTGATGGGACTTATCTCAAAATCTATGATATTTATTTTGGGGATTAAGGCGTCATCCTGAACCAAGTGAAGGAGCTCCTGTTCATTTAGATCAAGCCTACTGTCAGGAGATCCTTCACTTTGTTCAGGATGACGGTAACATTTACTTATGAGACAACTAGTGATCTCGCCCTGTGGGGAGTAAAAGAATCATTGACGTCCCTATTAATCACGAAAATTATTAAACTGTAAGGGCAGTTTGATATCCTCTGATTTTTTCAAAAAAGCAATGCACTCTTGCAAGTCATCTCTTTTTTTCCCAGTGACTCGTAATTTATCCCCTTGGATAGAGGTCTGAACCTTCATTTTACTGTCTTTGATAAGCTTCACAATGTCTTTTGCCGATGGCTGATCAATGCCTTGTTTAAAGGTCATATTCAATGAAAACAGTTTGCCACTATGAACTGGCTTATCCTCAATATCAACGCCTTCTGTGCTCACACCCCGTTTGGTACACTGATTACGAAATAAGTCCTCTAACTGACGCACTTGAAAATCTGATTCACTTTTTAAGGATACGGTCAATTCATTCAGTTCAATAGATGCAACAACCCCCCGAAAATCAAAGCGAGTGGTCACTTCGCGAATTGCATTTTCTACTGCATGTCGCAGTTCAACTTCATTTATTTCAGACACAATATCAAAAGTTGGCATAGATTCATTCTCAATCTTGGTTAGAAGACAAAGAGTACCTTAGAAACGGATAGGCCGCAATTCTATATGCAAATCTGATTCAACCAAAAGCATGTGATTGATAGGTACGTCTTGCCATTCAGCCTCATATCTGGTGAGCTTTTCAGAAGCCACTAAAAGACTACCTCTCTTACTGTCCTCTTTCAACAAATGGTAACGATCTTTGGTGACGCCAAAGCGACTCCCCAAAGAATAATGCATGGTTTCTGGTGACTTGTGTTTATGCGTACAAAATCGAGAAGCAACCAATCTTTTCCCATCAGTCAAACATACGTTGAAAGAAGAGGCACCTGGCTTGCTAAACTGATGAACCAGCTCATTAATTTTATGAAAGGTGCTTTCAAGCACATCAGCAACCACGGATAATTTTGTGAGATCATGACCTCGACTCTGCTGCAAAAACAACGCAAACAGATGCTCTGAATCGGTTTCTCCCTGGATCCAATGATAAATATCATCTTCCAATAGATGACGAAGATGTCGTTTCACTTCAATAAAATGACAAATCTCGCCATTATGCATCAACATCCAGGGCCCAAAAATGAAGGGATGACAATTATATTGAGTCACGCCACCAGCACTTGCTGCCCGCACATGTGCAAAAAAACAGGGTGATTTTATTTTAGCAGCCAAATGGAGCAAATTATTGTCATTCCAAGCCGGTGAAATGGAGGTAAAAAGACCGGGATCTGGACTAATACTGGGCATATACCATCCCAAACCAAAACCATCTCCATTGGTAGGGATTTTGGATTCCCGCGCATGTAAACTTTGCATCACAATAGAGTTGAAAGGCTTAACCACCACATGCTCTATAAGAACTTCATGTCCTAAATAGGCGACTAATCTACACATGTTTATGCCTTAGTTTCATAGGACTTTCTGGTAGCTTTCATCTACGGTCATCAAGGCTGAAAAAGCAATGATTGCACAAACAATCAAATACCAAGCAGGCGCAAATGAATGATGCGTGCTGGCCACTAAAGTGATGGCAACTAGGGGAGCTGTTCCGCCAAATAAAGCAAGAGCCACATTATAGCTCATAGAAATACCGGTATTACGATGTGAAGTATCAAACATTTCGGCAAGTGTTGTGGGAATAAGCCCACTGATTGCCGCAGCAGCTATAGCAAATAAGATTTCCCCTAGTAATGCTTGATAAATATCGTGCTGAAGCAATAACCAAAAGACGGGATAGGCCAAAATAGCCAGACTAATAATGCCTGTTCCTAAAACCCGCTTTCTTCCCAAATGATCGGATAGTCTTCCCATACAGACTGTTAATACCATTTGAATTCCAATGGCAATAGAATTAATCATGGTCACAGAACGTAGGGGCAATCTTTGGGTCTCAACCAAATAGGTGTTAAAATAGCCAATCAGAAAATAATTGGCAATGGCCATAATCGAAGTCAAACAAATCCCCACAAATACAATCTGGTGATTCAATCCCGTCACATGACTCATCACTGACGGACGACTTTTTTTCTCGGGCTGATTTTCTTGGCTTTGTTCATACAAAAGCGGATCCACAGAGCGCAACCGCACCACGAAACCAATCACGCCTATCAAGCCACCCAATAAAAAAGGAATTCGCCATCCCCAGTTGGATAAATACTCGCTACTCACAACTTCCGTCACGATGGAAGCTATCACCGAGCTTAAAACAATACCAACCAACGCCCCACTCATCGCGAGACTTCCTGCAATACCTCGTCTGTTCACATCCGCATGCTCAATCAAAAAAACCGTAGCAGTGGTTAATTCCCCACTCACGGCTAATCCTTGAATAATACGAAGCATAATCAACAACAAAGGCGCTAAAATTCCAATAGACTGGTAAGTAGGCAGTAAACCAATTAAAAAAGTGGGAAATGACATCATGATCATCGACAAAATAAGGGCTTTTTTCCGACCAATATGATCGCCAATATAACCAAACAGTATCGCGCCTAACGGCCTTACTAGAAACCCAACAGCAAAAACTCCAAACGTTGCCAAAATGGATAAAAATGGCGTTTTAGCGGGAAAAAATAGAGAGGCAATGATAGGAACAAAAAAAGCATAAATGGTAAAGTCATACCACTCTAATGCATTCCCAAAAGCACCTGCCAAGACAACACCTTTCTGACTTCCTATCATATTGAGACAACCTATGAGTTTCGTTAAAAAATAAACCACCAACCAAAGGGGAAAGTTGGAGACCGGGATTGAATCCTAACCTATTTAACCTAGACTCTTCAATACCAGAGTTTAGACAAACAGGGGATCTAATACGAGCCCGGGCTCAGGCTCGTATTAGATAGCGGTTTATCTAAACGCCAACTCTTTTAAAAATATCAACAACCCAGTTATACTGAAACAGACAAAGTCACATCAACCATCAAGGAGAATGTTTTATGCGTATATCTTCTGTATTACGTTCTTTGGCTCTCTTAGGGACAAATAGGAATTGTCAGCAGCTATACAACCATTGCAAATGCAGAGGGAGGGTGTGGCCATGGATTTCATCGAAACCATTGGGGTCGATGTGTACCTAATGCTTTGCGAGCAGTTACGCCAGGATATGGACATTGTTGGATAGATAGATGGGGCCATAGACGCTGCAATTGACATCCTATTCACAAACGAAAATCAAATGAATACTTGACCTGTGAGAATTATCGTCTCACACTAAACATGGATTCACACGCCATTTTAAGGAGAATATTGATGCGTATTATTTTAGCAGGGATTACCGCTATGTTTTTAGTCGGTGCGGCTTATAGTGCTGATGGCCAACTACAAGCATTAAAAGGAACCGCCGCAGATGGCACACCTGTCACCATCTTTGCCGCCCCAGAAGATTTGTTAAAATTAGGTATTGATCCTGTTTTATTCACTGGTAAGCTTATTTTTAACATCGACGACAAAGCCACAAAAGCAGCTCCAGCTGTTAAAGTTCAACCCGCACAATAAAGATAAATGGCGTTAGGAGAATACTTTTTCCCTTAACGCCATTGACCAACAAAACCAATGTTTAGAGTGTTGATGCAACTAACTCATTAAGATTATTCGCTTCAACGATATTTTGAGCCCGCAGAGTAAGTTTCTCTAAGTTAATATCTTTGCAGGTAATCACTGTAAAAGCTGGGCTATCCATACGAACGATACTGATGAAATCAGCAATAATCTTCTGTTCAACCTTGTGTTCAATCACCAAACATTTAACCAATTCAGAATCTGTCTTACACTAAGAATGTCTACCTGAAAATATGGTTTTCTCCAATATTTATTGGGCGAAAGCGCACCGACGGCACCAAATTAGCTCAATATGATCATAATATTTTCATATATCGATTAAAATTGATTCCTCACTGGCTAGCTCTCACTTTTGATGCTAATAGTTATTTATGGACTAGGCTCTTTCATCCAAAGCTGATCTTCGGTACAGAGCAAGATTACGTTGGGAGCAAAGATCATGAAACCATGTAAAATTTCATATTTTGTCACCATGGGTGATAGTCTGTCTGATCGAGGCACCTTTTATCACCGATATTTGTTTGGTTTTATTCCACTGAAAAGACTCAGTCACTTGCATGAGGCCTCGCCTAAAGGAAGGTTTACCAATGGATTTGTTTGGAGCGATCATGTTTGCGCGATGTTGGCGAATGAATCTATTATTGATGAGCTTATGAAGAAACGCCATTTAGACTCAACAGATATAGCCGATGGCATTATTAATCATGATCCATACATTGAGCATCTAGTCCGTCAATCCTATACCTTAAGTGATCACCAATCGATTGCCTACCAAGGCCAAGATTATGTGAGAAATTACAATGAAGCCGGAACGACGGCTCATGATTACCATTGGACGTCTGGTAAAAATGCAAGTCAATTGCTCTGTCGTAATCTGGTCTCAACCTTAAGTGATATGCGTCATAAGCTCTTAAAGCATGATGAAACACATCAAATATCCGGTAAACAAAAAGCTGAAACCTTAGTCATCGAATGGACGGGGTCAAATGATTTTCTGCTTGTTGATGAAAGACCATCTAAAATACAGGCCGATAAAGCCATTGCCAATAGAGTAGAAAATATCAAACAATTGATGCAACATGGCTATCGTCATTTTGCACTGCTTGATTTGCCTGACATCTCGTTAACACCACGTTATCAACAAATGAGTGAAGAGGAGCGAATCAATGCACATCGATGCTCTATTTATTTTAATAAAAAATTGGCAGAAGCCTGTAAAAAAATTGATTGTGATTATCCTGATTGTTCCATTGAGGTGTTTGACGTAAATACAACGTTTACGAACATTGTGCGAGACCCTGAAAAATATGGGTTTGACTCTGCCAAAACCAAATCACCTTATATCTATTCAGAAGACTTTAAAAAAGATACATCAAACAAACAAATGCTGCCATCCGCGAAAAAAGCGATGTTCTGGGATGATTTACATCCCACAGCAATGCTCCATGCATTGATTGGAGAAGGTTTTTACAAAAAATTTCATGAAAAATATTATTTTGCTGCGGCCAAAAAACAAATCAAACATCCCACAGAGACCCACACCTTAGAAGATGCACATACCTTTCATGCTTCCAAAGAAAATCATACGCGCCACCCACTCCTATTCAAAGGCCTGGCTGCAACGGCTACCCTTTTTGGATTATATAAAGCATCTACCTCATATGGATTTTCAGTACCAACTTCAGCAGCCACTGCGGGATTAATCACTTTAGGACTGTTTGCTGCTAGAAGACCGATTGAGAGTAGAAAGACAGAGACGAATCAATTAGAGGCGTCTGCGATATGAGGTTTTTGATCATTGACCCGGAGTGCTGGTTCGGTTTGATATTTTTATTGTCAATTGGTTTTAAATCGGTTATTATGATACTTTGAATATAAAGCCGAATTTGCTCTACAGCTTGCTGGCTCAAAACTGCTAAAGCGGAGATCTCATGAACTTGATAACATTTTTTTCCTTCATATTTATTCATCTAAACACAACCTTCATACCTACATCGATGCGTAGCCCGGGTTAATAGCCGGAGTTACATCAACACATTCGCCTATTACCCGGGACTTATTAATCAATCCGTGCATGTGATACATGCCGTCTTTTTTAATATCGGGATTACTATCACTTTTGGCTAAAACATGAGTCCATATTGGACCGAACAAAAGCAATAGTGTCCTCTCAAAGAGGAACATACGATGAAACATGTATTTCTTGGAATTGGATTTTCATCAGGAAAATGGGGGCCTTCTAAAAACATTCCCATTGATGTCATTAGCTTATTGCTAGCTGCAGATAAAGAACGTCGTCGTCTCGATCCGGTGCACAGCAAAATCTATGTGTTTGTTGCGGATCATTTAGCCAGAGCGGCTCGAGATGCAGCACTTCAATCTGAGGATTTGGATGCTGATACATGCGCTAGAATCCAGGTTGATGATGATACGATTCGATCCTACACGGATGAAATCATTGCAACCCTTAAACAGGTGTGTCATGCGATTCATATTGAACAGGTGATTTTTGAAGATTCAAGAGCACTGATGAGAGAAGAGGTTCAGGACGGTCAAAAACAATATATATATCATGAAGCATACCGTGCGATTTTAAATGACGTACATGAAAAGAAAATAGTCAAAGCCACTGATATTAAAAAGAACTTAAACCACGCATGGCATGAAAAGAAGCAGAAAGCTTCAAAACATATTCAGGTAGCCGAAGGCCAGCTTTCTGATGTTCCAGAGGCAGAATACAAACTCGATGGCTCTACAGAACAGTATGTCTACCTACAAACGGCACTCGTGGCTTTTTATAGCCAGGAAAAACATTGCGCATCGAAAATCTCTTGGTGTATCGATTTTAAAAAAATTGACAAATCACCCTATCAAATCATCATTGATTCACGATTAGATGAATTATGGTTTGATACTTTTTATCATTTATATCTAGAGGATAGATATCCTATCCAATTTGTCTATACAGAGGCAGGTCAAGCGTTGAGTGCCCCACCTAACAAATCCACGGCGTTGGCTCCCTATTATCAAAAAGATCCTGCACATTACCCTCGAATTGTCTTTGGTGATACCTTAGAGCAAATTCTTGGAAATGAGCAACATGAATCTAAGTTGGTAAAAGCTAAGCCTGACGCATCCCTACAGGCAAAATCGAAAGCCCACGTTTCCGAAGGGTTGCCCCATCACTCACTTTTTTCAAGATATAATAAATACGACTATGCCAAGATCAGGAAAGAGTACCTTCATTTTGTATTTCATCTTTTCAATCAACTAAAGAATGAGCCTTACCGCCCCGACCAGTTCAAAATACAATCAGAAGAGCGTTCTTTTGATTTATGGACCTTTGTGAGTGATTTATTACATATTGCAACGCTCGGTAATGCTCCTGTCTTAGTTGAAAAACGCATCACGCATTTCAGTCAAAAACAAACTTTTTTTAACGCATCGCACGGTTCTCTTCCTCTCATAACAGAAGTGAAAGAACCACAAGCAACCAATGACCACGAATTAACTAAGGATAAATCATGCGCATTTTCATCATAATCACTTTATTGTTGAGTATCATTTCTTGTCAAAAGCCAACAGTCAATACTCTGACTGTTGGTGTCATAGCAGGACCTGAATCGGATTTATTAAAAACGACTGCAGAAATAGCTGCAAAGCTGTATGGCCTACATTTAAAAATAGTAGAATTTAACGACTACACTTTTCCAAATATCGCTTTAGACCAAAAGAGCATTGATGTGAATGTGTTTCAACATCTGCCTTATCTTCTTGCTGATAGTGAGAGACATGGTTATGATTTTTCTGTGATAGGCAAGACCTTTCTCTTTCCGATTGGATTGTATTCTAAAAAGTTGCGATCATTGGATCAAATACCAGAGCATGCTGTGATTGCAATTCCCAATGATCCTTCCAACGAAGTGCGTGCATTGTTGTTATTGCAACAGGCAGGCATCATTCAATTAAAAAAATCTTTTTCATATCGCTTCAATGATTCATCGGTGAGTCCACTTCATGAAATAATCGCAAATCCTAAGTCTATCAAAATCAAAGAAATCGATGCGCCTCAATTACCAAGGGTTTTAGAGGATGTAGATGCAGCAGTGATTAATACTAATTATGCAAAACTGGCAGGTCTTACACTTGTTCATGATGCGATAGCGGCAGAGGAAAAAGAGTCCCCTTATGCAGAAGTCGTTGTGACAAATAAAGCGGTTCAGAAAAAGGAACAATTGGCATCCTTGATAAAAGCGCTTCATTCAAAAGCTGTACAAGAAAAAGCGCAAACCCTTTTTGGTGCTGAGGCCATTGCTGCTTGGTAAACATATTTGCAACAGATCTGTATATAAGCCATAAGGCACTTGTAATCCATGCAAAGTGAACTGATACAATAAAAAATAAACACAAATGGAAGGTGCAACACCCATATATCCAATTTTTTGTAGGATTCATTTGGATAGATGGGAGTCACACCCTTCATGGACACTTTCTTGACGAATGGTACACCTGGTGGGATAATCGGCGTTTTTTTATTATCCAAGAAAAACTAATTGATGACACGCCCTAAGTAGCCCAGTTCCTTAGGCGCAAACCTCTGTTCAGACCTACGTCATCCCGAACAACGTGATCTCCTGATACGTTGGAGATCTCTCGCAAAGCTCGACATGACTTGCGTCCTTGGGAGAGGAGGTCTGCTTTTTCTAGGATTATTTACGGATGTATCAAGATGCCATATATCATTGCTGTTGCGGGTTCGTCAGGATCTGGAAAGACCACTGTTGCGAGCAATATTTTAGCACACTTCGGCGAAGAACGTTGCGAAATTATTTCTTCAGATCATTATTATAAAGGGTTAGGTGATATTCCATTAGAAGAAAGAAAAACCTACAATTTTGATCATCCTAATAGTACTCGAGTTTAGCCATTTTTCCCTAATCCGTTCGCCCTGAGGAGCGTGCATAGCACGCGTCTCGAAGGACTAGATTCTAAATAGAAAACATCAAGACTATTTTTTCTTTCGTTGAGCAAAG
>JAKBCM010000172.1 GCA_021807845.1 Pseudomonadota bacterium | reverse complement strand
TTGCAAGACCCCGCAGCGCAAGTGCTCTTAACTGAAATTGATGATGCTTTGATTGCATTTGAAGTTCGTTATTTTATCAACGTAGAAGTACACACACGATTTGAGGTGCGCTCGAAAGTTTTATTTGCCATTCATTCTCAATTTAAAGCAGAAGGGGTGAAGCCTCCCATCCAGCCTTTCAGCATTGAGCTACAAGGATCATTACCTGTTCCAAAAGAGGGAGTGCCTAATGAGGTCGACATCTCTTCCCACTCTAACGAGTGAGAATGAACTGATCGTTCGCTGTAAAGCGATTGAAGGATTAAGCTTTCAGCAATTGGCAAACGAGTTAGAGCTTCATATTTCAGATACGCCCGCCAAACGCAAAGGTTGGGTAGGGGCTGCTATTGAGATAGCGTTAGGAGCGACTGCCGGCAATCATTCATCTCCCGATTTCTGTGCATTGGGAGTAGAACTTAAAACATTACCCATTAACCATTTAGGAAAACCTGCCGAGTCTACTTTTGTGACCAGTATCCCGTTGTTAACCATTCATCAACAAACATGGAAAACTTCGCAATGTTATGGGAAATTAAAACGCGTATTATGGGTCCCCATCGAGGGTCATAAAGAGATCCCATTTCCTCATCGAAGAATTGGCAAAGCGGTATTGTGGTCGCCCTCTATTGATGAAGAAGCCATTCTTGCTGATGATTGGTCAGAGCTTTGTATGATGGTGAGTATGGGTAAGCTTTCAGAAATTGATGCGACTATGGGAGAATACTTACAAATCAGACCCAAAGCATCAAATGGCCAATCATTATGTTATGGCTTTGATGAGGAGGGGAGTAAAATCTTGACCCTGCCTCGTGGTTTTTATTTGCGTAGTCGGTTTACAAATACGATAGTAAACCGACTCTGATCTGTTTATTTTCGTACAACAATATCATTCTGTACGGATGTAACCCCCGGTGTTTTTCTCGCGACTTCTTCCGCGGTATCGCTTTGGCGGATGGTTTTTACATAACCGGTGAGGGTAACCACACCGTTAGTTGTAGAAACGTGAATCGTGAGATTAGATAAGTTTTCATCATTTAACATGGTTTCTAGGATGCTGGTGGTAATGCCAACATCGTTTGATTGAAAATTAAAGAGGTTTTCATGGGTTGCTTGATGACATCCTGTCATCAAGGCAAAACAAATGGCTAATAATAGGCCGCGCTGAGTTTTGTGCATTTTTTCTCCATAATTGGATCGGTATTTTTAATTAAAAGAATATCATGATATCTTGTATTTTTATCATAATTCGATAAAGTTTATGCTTGTCATCAGGAATGAGCAGAGACTTTTGTGATGAACCAAAGGGAGTTTACATGAGAAGATTCATAATGGGGCTATTGGCATGGGGAGCAATGTTTGGTATATCGTATGCTGATAATGTTTCACAACAAATTCAATTGCTTAATAGTCAGATCCAAGCACAATTGCAAAGAATGCAAATGGAACAACAAAAACAAATTCAAACACTAGACACTCAACTCCAAACCCAAATCAATCAATTGCAAAAACAATTTCAAACTCAGCTCCAAAAGGTAAACAAACAAGCACAGGCTGATTTGAAAACAGTACAATCTTCATTAGAGCAACAAATCAAACAAGTTCAGCAACAAGCAGCCAAGGCGCAATAGAAGATGTAGAGTGCGTTGACAATTCATTTTAACAAACCCTCAAGAATGCCAACTTACCGCGGCTTATAGAGCCATTGTCAACAGAGCCTAGTCAGCGCATAAAAAAAAACCCACAAAAAACAAATGCTCTTTGTGGGTTTCTGATTGCTTTGGTAAGTTTAGACGACTTCAACTTCTTCAGCTTGTGGGCCTTTTTGACCTTGTCCTGCTTTGAACATAACAGCTGCACCTTCAGCAAGGGTTTTAAAGCCATTGCCTTGTATTGCACTGAAATGTACAAAATAATCTTTACCATTACTTTCGATGAAACCAAAACCTTTGCTTTCATTAAACCATTTAACTGTACCACGTACTTTTTCTGACATTTTCAATTATTCCTAATAAGCTGGAGCGTCATTGTAACACTTTGAATGAGAATTGCCAAACTTATCATAAAAGTTTCTGCTCTCGTGTCGATTATTTATGAAAGACCATAAAGGCAAAGATGCCTTTGTCTACGATGACTTGAAAATCTTGCCAGGATTGTTGTGTTGCAATATTTTGAAATGTTTCTAGGGATTCAGGATAATCATCTTGTCTTGGATGCTCCATGCAAGACGCTATTTCATCAGGTATGATATCGCTATTGGTTTCTGCCATTCTATTTTGAAGGGCGTCTAACCATTCCTCTCGACTTTGGTTTTGTTTCAGTATCCCATCTATCATGAGCAAAACCCCATTTGGATTTAGCTGATTCTGACACTTTTGAATAAAATCGATTTTATCTTGCAAAGAGAGGTGGTGAACGGCATAGCTTGTAAAAATAACATCGACTGAAGTGGACAAGTTAGGGATAGCAGTTGACATGTTGTCGGCAATCAATTCTATTTCACAATAGAGTTCTTTCCAAACCTTATGAGATGTAGCAAAATAGGTTCTTTGACTAAATTCAAGGAAGATTTGCAACAATGCGTTGGGAAACAATTAGTGAATTATCGCCTGAGGAGTTTCGCCGCTTAA
>JAKBCM010000171.1 GCA_021807845.1 Pseudomonadota bacterium | reverse complement strand
TTTATCAAGTACAGGGAAGGCTACACCAATACCACAACACGTATTGGTGTAGCCTTCCCTGTACTTGATAAATATAAAAATGCTATCAAAATAAAATAGAGCTTTTTTTATCCAATTAGGGTATGATACAACCCCACGTTCTAACGACACCAAAGAATCATGTCTTTTTTACAGACTTTAATGCGTTGCAAGCCACACAAACAAGTGCCTCAAGTAGCATCTCTTAAACAGGTACTTAACGGTTTTGATCTCACACTGCTTGGGATCGGTGCCATCATCGGTGCAGGCATTTTCGTCCTAACCGGAATTGTTGCTGCAACAGTGGCTGGACCTGCCGTCATGGTTTCTTATTTAATCGCGGCCATTGCCTGTGCGCTGAGTGCTTTTTCCTATGCTGAATTATCTTCTTCCCTGGGTGGTTGCGGTAGTGCCTATGGTTATACCTATGTAGGGTTGGGCGAGTTATTAGCCTGGCTCATGGGCTGGGTTTTATTGGTTGAATATGGTCTTTCAGTGACAGCGGTTGCTGTGGGTTGGTCGGGTTACATGGTTGGTTTTTTTAAAGCCATTGGGATCCACATTCCACCTGCTCTATGCCTTGGACCTTTCGAACATGGCATTATCAATCTTCCTGCCATTTTGATTATTTTAGCGGTCACAGGGCTCTTGATCCTCGGTACCAAGCAGAGTGCGCGTTTCAATAATATTGCTGTTGTAATTAAAATAGCCTGTATTGTTTTATTTATTGCCGTTGCATCTTTTCATGTGGATGTGAAAAATTGGAAAAATTTTGCGCCCTTTGGTGTGTTCGGTGTGTTCAATGGAGCTGCCCTCGTTTTTTTTGCCTTCATTGGATTTGATGCAGTTTCAACCGCAGCAGAAGAGACGATCAATCCACAACGTAATTTGCCCCTGGGCATTCTTGCCTCACTGGCGATTTGTACATTAGCCTATGTTCTAGTTGCGGCTTTATTGACGGGCATTGCAAATTACACCACCTTAAATGTAAGTTCACCGGTTGCAAATGCTTTATTGCGCTTAAACGAGCGCTTTTTTGCAGGGCTGATGTCTGTGGGCATCATTGCAGGGCTGACCACTGTCGTGATCGTGATGTTTTATGGGCTAAGTCGTATTTTTCTTGCCATTGCACGGGATGGTTTATTGCCCCCAGGACTTGCAAAAATTCACCCTAAAACTTCAACGCCTGCACTAATTATTTTTCTTGCGGGACTTGTGATGGCTGCGCTTGCAGGCTTTCTACCCATGAAGACTTTAGCTGAGCTGGTGAATATTGGAACGTTGGCGGCATTTACACTGGTGGGTATCAGTGCCTTGGTGATGCGCTATACGAAACCCCAGCTGCATCGTCCATTTAGAGTGCCTTTAAGTCCATATTTACCTGTAGTAGGGATTGGCTTGAATCTTTATCTGATGTGGACACTTCCTCCTATCACTTGGTTTTGCTTTCTTGCTTGGATTGTTATAGGTCTTGCGGTATATTTTGCCTATGGACGAAGGCATAGTGCCTTGAATAAGGCGTGATGTTTTTTGGAAATCTGTCTGTAGCAGGGAAGGCTGTGTCAATGCCACAACACGCATTGACACAGCCTTCCCTGCTCCTGAAAAGGGACCTTTATGAGAATAGCATTTTTCAGCACCCAGCCTTTTGATCAAACTGTTTTATCTGCCGCCAATTCTACCCATGGTTTTGAACTGGTTTTTTTTGAGGCCAATCTGAATGCTCAAACCGCCATCTTAGCAAAAGGATTTAAAGTGGTCAGTTGTTTTGTGACTGATCAACTGAACAAGGACGTTTTGCAAATTTTATCTACACAGGGTACTGAATTGGTAGCGCTGCGCTCTGCAGGTTTCAATCATGTTGATTTAGCTGCTGCAAAACAATATGAAATAACCATTGCACGTGTTCCTGCTTATTCTCCTTATGCGGTTGCTGAATTTGCTGTTGGATTATTATTATCGTTAAACCGAAAAATACATCGAGCCTATAATCGCGTACGGGAAAATAATTTTTCACTCGAAGGTTTATCAGGTTTTGATGTTCATGGAAAAACAATCGGCGTGATTGGAACAGGAAAAATTGGCGAAGTATTCTGTCGGATAATGAAAGGATTTGGTAGCGGAGTCTTTGCTTTCAATTCGATTGAAAAGACCAATTTCATCAATAGAGATGTTATCTATACAAGTTTAGATGAATTATACCGTCAATCCGATATCATCAGCTTGCATTGTCCCTTGACGCCAGACACTCGCCACATCATCCATGCAGCCGCACTTGAAAAAATGAAACCCAATGTGATGTTGATCAATACGGGTCGTGGTGCCTTGATGGATACAAGGGCAGTGATTGAAGCCTTAAAAACTAAAAAAATTGGGTTCCTAGGTCTTGATGTGTATGAGGAAGAAGAGGGATTATTTTTTCATGATTTATCAACTGCTATTCTTCAAGATGATATTTTCGCCCGCTTGCAAACCTTTCCTAATGTTTTAATTACAGGCCATCAAGCTTTTTTAACCACAGAGGCTTTGCAGCATATTGCTGAAACCACTTTAAAAAATGTTCAAGATTTTAAGGCGGGATGTTTGAAAGAGTCGTTGGTGGTTTAGAGAAAAGAACAAAAACTATACTTTACATTGGTATCAACATAGTGTATACTTCAGTCAAACGAGGATAAAGAGGAAAAAGCTATGTTAGTTCATGCAAAAATCCAAAAATGGGG
>JAKBCM010000170.1 GCA_021807845.1 Pseudomonadota bacterium | reverse complement strand
CCGATCTGCAACTAAACTCTACTCTCAGGGCTATCGGGTTAAAAGTTAATCATTTTTCGAAAAGATGACATTTTTGGGCTTCGTCATCCCGGAATTTAGTCGTTCTTGCGTGTACTCACGCTTAGAACGACTTAATATCCGGGATGACGAGACCAAAAATGATTAACTTTTAACCCAATAGCCCTGACTCTACTCTACCACCGCCGCGTAAGAGCCGGGTTATTCAATGCCATTTGTTGCTGCTGGATCGGCATTTGAGCCATAGAGAGCCCCGAAGCAGAAAGCGGGTTTTGACGGGCTTGTGATTGAATTGTGTTAAGTAACTGTTGATTTTGTTGTACCGATCCCACCATACCAGGCACCCGAGAGGCTCGAGCTTCTGCCTGAACGGTGTTCAACTGATTTTGCATGTTCAGCGTATTGAGCTGCTCATTTTGCAAGCTTTGTTGCAAATTCTGGGAGCTTGGCTCAGCTAAATTAGGAATGTTTGCCCATGATGCTGATGAGAACACCAACGCTGGGGCAAGAATTGCCAAAGCTAAAACTGACGTAGATATGAATGTTTTAATCATAAAAATATTTTAGCATAAATCATACTTCTTTAGCAAATTCTTCGACGGAAACAAATCTGTCACCGCTTTACGATGACTCACAACCAACAAAGTTTTATCCTTAAAATAATCCTGACAAGATTTTATCAAGGCAATTTCGGTAGGCTGATCCAAGCCTTCTGTGGGTTCGTCTAAAATCGTGATGGGCGCATTTTTCAAAATGGCACGCGCTAATCCAATACGCCGTGCCTGGCCACCGGATAAACGTTCACCGTTTTGGCCAATATAAGTCTCTAAGCCATTTGGTAAAGATGCTACGAATGATTTCATTTGGCAAATCTCCAGAGCCTCCCAACATTGTTCTGTTGTCGCATTAGGATTTGCCAGAAGCAAATTTTCTCTCAAGGTTGTATCAAATAAATAAGCTTTTTGTGGAACAATGCAAAATACCGATTGCCATTGCTTATCCGTGAGTGAAAACAGATCATGATCATTAATCAGAATTTCGCCCGATTGGGGCTTCATAAAACGCGCAATAAGACTAATCAAGGTTGACTTTCCAACACCTGAGGGTCCTGTGATCACACTCTGCCCTGAAAAAGTTATATTCAATTGATCAAAAATAGGTGCATTTTGATTGGGATAATAAAAACAAAGATTTTTAATACTGAGTCTTGGAGCACCTTGCTTAAGTATGAAATTTGCTTCTTTTGGCCACTCAAACCAAGGTTTAATCGCCATCACGGCATTCACATTAACCGCAGCTTCCTTCGTTTGGCCCACTAATAAAAATGCACTGACCATCCCATTTAATTCTTCACCAAAAGCAAGCAATATCAACACAACAAGAGCAATATTTGCGCCATTCAAATGCCCTACTCCAACGCTCTTGATCATCATGAGCAAGGCGATGACCATCAAGCATCCAATACCTAGGATCAATACACTTTGGGCTTGATTGTTTTTCTTATTAAGTTGTGTTTGAACCTTTGATAATTCACTTAATTGATGCTCAAATAATTTAAGTTGCCCCTGTTTTGCACCAAATAAGCTAATTTCACGTAAAGCATCCATGGTTTGTGTCGCCAAGCTGCGCAATTCATTAAGAGCATATTGATATTGGTCTATTGTTTGCTGATTAGGTTTTAATAATATTGCTAATAAAAACATCAAGAGCAACAAACCTAAAAAACTGACCAGCGCCACTGAAAAACTCACAAAGGATAGAAAAACAAATAAAAAAACTAAAAGTACCACAACGCTCAAACAAGGCGAGATAATCCTTAAAAACAGATTATCCAATATCCCTACATCATTCATAAATCGATTAAGAAGATCAGAATTTTTAACAAACACCCATTGTTGGGGTGACAATTGTGTCAAATGATGAAACAAGCTTAATCGAATATCAGCAATCAACCGAAAAACAACTTCATGATTGATAAGTCGCTCACCATAACGTGAAACAATGCGCAAATAAGAAAACAACCGAACAGCAGCACTGGGTAATAAATAATTAAATTGTACCGCCGTCACTGCGCTTATTCCTGCAAAGGCTGCTGCAGAAATAAACCAACCTGACAAACCTAATAAAGCAAGTCCCGATAACCCTGCTAACACAAAAAGAAAAAAGCCAAGCATCAGCAAAAAGCGATGCTGGAACATTTGCTTTAAATAGGGCTTGAATATCGTGATCATGATTGCTCCTGCCAATGCTTAAGCTGGGGATGCTTCATGATCTCATTCGTAGGCCCATCAGCGATGATCTTACCTTCACTCATCAAAATAACCCGAGTTGCTAAATCAAGCGTTTCTTTTTTATGCGTGGTCATAATTACGGTCTTATTGCCGATCATTGCACGCAATGATTGATGAAGTAGTTCAGCATTCTCTTCATCTAAATTCGCACTGGGTTCATCAAGAATGAAAATTGGAGCGGGCTTTAAAAACATTCGAGCCAAGGCAAGGCGTTGAGCTTGACCACCTGATAATCCACCATTACGATCACCCAAGAGAAGATCTAACCCCAAAGGGTGGCTTAAAATAAAATCGCCAAGCTGAACTAAATGGCAGGCTTCTAATAATTGTATGTCACTGGCCCTTGGGTCGGCCAAGCGAAGATTTTCTGCAAGCGTTCCTGGGAATAATTGTGGATCTTGTCCAAGCCACGATAATTGTGCGCGCCAAACATCAAGGTCTATATTTTCAAAATTTTAGAT
>JAKBCM010000169.1 GCA_021807845.1 Pseudomonadota bacterium | reverse complement strand
TCCTTCGGCGTTGGTGCGTTTAAGAAATGTCCACATGCTGCGACGAATTTCAATATCAACTCCTGCCGTAGGTTCATCAAGAATCAATACATTAGGTCGATGAATCAAAGCTCGGGCAATCATGAGTCTACGCTTCATCCCCCCAGAAAGATGACGGACAATGGCATTTCGCTTTTCCCATAATCCCAGCTCTTTTAATAATGATTCAGCATATTGCGTGGCTTGTTTGCGTGCGACCCCATAATATCCTGCCTGATTCACGAGAATTTGTTGACAGGTTTCAAAGATATTGAGATTGATTTCTTGCGGGACAATGCCTAAACATGATTTCGCCCACTCAGGTTTCTTATCTAAATCAAATCCATGAATGTTGATGGTTCCTGAAGTCTTTGTCAAAAGAGTGGTTATTAGGCCAATAGTTGTTGATTTTCCGGCACCATTTGCACCCAACAAGGCAAAAAAATCCCCCATCGAAACGTTCAAATCAATGCCCTTTAACGCTTCTACTCCATTTGCATAAGTTTTTTTTAATTGATGAATGTCTAGTGCATACATGTAGGTTCCTAAGATAAGGTGTCAGTATGAGAGGCATCATCATTGAGGCGATTGTATACTGTCAGCAATATGTTATCTTCAAGCTCTTTGGCTTTGATTAAGTTGTCATGAATCCCATTACTGATGATAGTAAAAATGATGGTCTTGCCCTTAGGCATCAAAAGATACCCTGATAAAGCTGAAATATCATGCATCGATCCTGTTTTAGCCAATACGTTATTTTCTAGAGGAGTCTTTTTCATTCTATCTTTTAAGGTGCCCGAGACACCCATATGGGGTAGCGCGCTTAAAAGAATCGGTTGTATGGTCTCATCTAGATAGAGATCAGTGAGGAGGATCATCAATTGTTCAGGTGTGATAAGGTTATAACGGGTTCCTTGGCCATCAGACAAAGCAATTTGATGCATATCCAGATGAGTATGATCTTTTAAGATTTTTTTGATGGCATAAGCCCCTTGCTTATAGGTTCCTTGACCGGTTAAAGCACGCCCTAACCGTTTGGTTAAACTGTCAGCATAAAGATTATCAGACTCTACCAACATATGGGTGATGAGTTTCTTTAACGGATCTGATTGATGTGTGGCAATGAGTTTTGCATGCATGGGTTTTTGTCCATCAAGCACCTGGCCTTGCAAGTCAATATGATATTCAGTGAGTATTTTTTTGATGATATTTTTGGCATACACATTTGGGTTTGGAATGGCCAGTGCCATTCGCTTAGGATGCGTGTCAAGAGCGATGCATCCATAAAGACGTAATGTGTTATTTTCCTGAATATCAATATTCAGACCACAATGATTTTTTTCATCCGATAGGGTGGCTGTTTGAACTTCATTGATCAAGCTCAACGGAGAGTCTGAATTGATGGATTTTATTTCGATGGGTGAGCCAGTCTTCTTCGCACTGATAAAATCATAATGAGCTGCATTCTCATTGAGAATAAGTGCTGTACTAGGGGCTTCAAAATACCATGCCAAATCATCATATGATGCGCCTGGGGAATGGAAGGGAGGTTGAAAGGCAGAGGTATCAAGAAAGATGTTCCCTGAAATTGTATGGATACCTAGTGGGTTCAAAGCACCTAGCAATGTTTTTAAGTCTTCGGTTTTCAATGCGGGAGAGCCACTAAAGGAGAGATAAAAATGCTGTTTATCTTGTGATAGTGAGGTGATGTATTTGTCTTCTGCTCCTAAGTAATAAAGGGCTGACGCGGCAGTGAGCAATTTGATGTTACTCGCGGGGCTTAGAAATTTGTTTGTGTTTCGAGCATAAAGTATTTCGCCTGACTGAGCATCTTTGATCATGACGCCAATCGTTGCGTGAGGTAGTGATTGCTCGATTAAGGTATCTATTTCTTGTTGTAATGGAGTTGCATAAAGAGCAGATCCCCAGATGGACCATGCTAAATAAGCTAAAATACGTAGATGATGCATGATGATGCCTGTTTGACGAGTCCGTATTTGATGATAAATAGTTAACTAGCTGGCGTCAATTATCCTAGTAAAGACGTAGGCATCCGTAGTAGAGGCTCCTCACCATTATTCTACCAGCATCATCGGGCGCGCTTTTAACCATGCAGCAATGCTATATCTGGTTTGATAGGTTGTACAGACTTCATGCGGAAGATCACTATTAAAAAGGACAAATCGGTTACCGATGGGGTTGATGATTGCCAAGGATGTATCCTCTTTGTCATACAATTTTAATTCACCGCCATATGCCTTTTGCCAATCATGATTCAAATAGTACACACAAGAAACGCGCCTATCTCGTTTGTTAGCAAATTGGTCGACATGCTTTTTGTAGAAATGTTGAGGTGGGTATATGGCAAAATGTGTTTCATAATCAACTAAGCCAAGAAATAGGGTTTGATTTAAAATTTGACATAAGCCATCTAACTTTGCAAGAAAAGGCAGGATGGATTGATCTGTAGTCAGTTTATCTATCCATAGAATCTTATCATTGCGAATAGAGACATTTTCAGTTTTACTTCCTCTTTGACCTATTTTGGCAAGTTTAAAATGATTTTCATCCGCTAAAGTGTGGATTGTATGACTCAATGCGTCGTATTGATGAGGCAAAAGAAAATGGTCCACTAGGTGAAATCCACGATGACATAGGTTTTCGGCTATTTCTATTTCGGAAAGGGGAGTGTCCATCAACAATGATCAATCATGAGTGGCTATTTAGAAACACACATCTAACTTCAATATTATCTATTA
>JAKBCM010000168.1 GCA_021807845.1 Pseudomonadota bacterium | reverse complement strand
TCGTCGATGGCCATAAGATGAATCAAAATCAACAAAATTAGTAAAAATCAAACTGCCGCCCGGTGCAGACTTCATTTCCTCTATGGTTTTATCAAATAACGCCATATTACCATCAGCCTTGATGTTCTTAGTGATTCCCTGATGAGCGAAAATATCTGCCGTTTTTCCAATGGCAATCACTTCACGTCCCGCTTCTTTTAAATAATCTAATAAAGTGGGTGATGGAGGCAAGGTTGCGTAATCGCGACGATTTCCAGTACGTCGAAAGGATCCGGGTGTTCCTATAAATGGCCTAGCAATGACACGTCCAATTTGATATTCATCGACCAATACACGCGCAATTTCGGAGAGTTCATATAATCGCTCTAATCCAAAGTTTTCTTCGTGGGCGGCAATTTGAAAAACACTATCCGCTGAAGTATAGACAATCGGTTTGCCTGTTTTCAGATGTTCTTCACCCAATTCATCAATAATCACAGTTCCTGAGGCATGTCTTTGCCCTAAAACTCCTGGAATACCGGAGCGCGCAATCAAATCATCAATGAGCTTTTTAGGGAAACAAGGTTCAGTGGTAGGAAAAAATCCCCATGAAAATAACACCGGGACCCCTGCCAATTCCCAATGACCACTGGGTGTGTCTTTTCCAAAGCTTTGCTCTACACCATAGCCAAAATAGGCTGTTGGAGAAGGAATGGTTTCTAAATCGAGTACCTTCAATCCTGAACTGGCCAAAGCTGCATGGTATAAGCCCAACTGAGCCAAATGCGGAATATGTAACTCACCGTGCCTGACCCCTTCTTGATTTGCATGACCTTCACTACAGGCTTGTACAATATGTGCAAACGTATTCGCTCCTTCGTCTCCATACTGATGGGCATCGAGACTTGCCCCAATCCCTAACGAATCCATCAATAGGATACATACTCGTGCATCATGCATGCTATTTATTCCTGAATTTGTCGACAATACGTTTCTTTTAATTTCATGATAACCAACAATGCCACTATCAATCCTAAGGGTAAAATCATGGCCGCGGTTTGGTAACCTTCTAGAGAATAAACAGGTACGCCTTCTGTCATATTCATGTCTCCCTGCCAAAGCAAAAGAGCACTAAATAAATTCTGATAAAGAATATATCCGCCTTGTGTCAAAATAGAAACGGTACTCAGTGCTGTCGCGGTCATTAAAGGAGAAGAGCTTTCTGCAACCAACGGATAACTGATGACTTGGGCTGCCGTAAAAAATCCTAAGAGAAAAAACAACATCGCCATAACACTTATAGAAACAGGCAAAAATAAGATGGCAAGACACGTCAGTAAAGCTGACGTCGCCGCAAGCTTCATAGGTAAAATACGTAAACCTTGTTTATCAGAATACCAGCCGATCAAAGGCCCCCCGATAATAGCTCCCAAAAAGAGCATGGAATTCACCATAGAGGCATCTTCTTTAGAAATTTGCAGCCGTTGCATCAAATAAAGTGAGCCTATCATGGCCCCAAAGACTGCAACCGACATATTCATCAAACTGGCATAAAGTGCCGCTCGCATGGTTTGTAGATTAAAATAAGCGCGCCTTAAAGTCGTCCATAGATTGATTTTATTTCGCGCGATTTCAATCACAGGATGAGGACTATCTTTGATCCACAACATCATGGCAATGAACATAAAAACACCAAGCCACCCCACCATGATCATGGACTCACGCCATCCGAAGAGATTGACCAGCTTCGTCA
Source organism: Pseudomonadota bacterium (assembly GCA_021807845.1). The sequence goes on along the minus strand of JAKBCM010000168.1, from coordinate 1,111 downwards.
AGGGGTACTGGGCCAACATGCCACCACTCATGGCCATAGTGACAATAGCGCCAGTCACCAAAGCCATCCGTTTCGGTGGAAACCAACGAGAGGCAATACGGATGGGACCTAAAAAACAAAAAGCACTCCCTATTCCTGTTACAAAACGACAAAAAAAGGCAACATAAAATGAGTGTGCATAAGCTAAGAGAAATGTGCTCAAAACACAAAAAAACATCGCAACCAGCATGGTTTTTTTCGCTGAAAACCTATCAAGCAACATACCCGCCACAAAAAGAAAAATAACATTTGATAAGTAGTAAACACTTGACAGATAAGTCATTTTATCGGCTTGAAGCTTAAAATCTTGCATGATATTGTCAGCAATGGAAGCAAACATATTGCCGTGAATAAATTCATAAAAGAAAAAAAGAGAGGACGCAAAAACGACCACCCAGGGTAGAAATGATGTCTTTTCCATCTCCCCATCTCCATATTCGTCAACAACCTGCATCATAACCCCTTTTCATTGGATAACGAGTGTACTTGGCTTCCAGAATAAGTTTCACGGATAAATATCATCGCCAATAGCGCAATAATGATAGCGACAGGAAACATCCACATTGCAAATTGAAAGTCACTAACCACATAGCGTTGTGTGTCGATACCGGCATGATATGCCATCAGCCAACCAAATAACACTTGTCCTACGCCACCAGTACCCATGATAATCAAGGAGGCAAATCCTATTGCTGAACCTGTATTTTCTTTACGATTACTTTCAGCAATTAAGGGATAAGAGATCACTTGGGTACTGGTGAAAAATCCCATCAAAAAAAACAAAACACTCAATATTTGAGCCGGCAGTGAAACACCGATGAGCAGAGGAAGCATGACCAACAACGTAGCCATTGCACCAGCAAGCATCATGGGTTTTCGCCGACCTGTTCTATCAGAAATCCAACCCACCAAAGGGCACCCCAAAATACTTCCCATAAATATCAAGCTGACTACGTTACTGGCATCAATGGGTTCAAGTTGATGAACGGTTTGCAGATAACTAGCCCCCCAGAGAGCACATATCACCATGATGGGTAAATTCAAACAAGCAGTATATAAGCCTGCAAGCCAA
>JAKBCM010000167.1 GCA_021807845.1 Pseudomonadota bacterium | reverse complement strand
TGATCCCATTATTGGGTTTGGTGTGTTTAGTCAGGAGATTATCAAAGAAGGGGAAGTGATTTCTTTTTACAGTGGAATCAAATCCAATCTTGGCTCTAGAACGGTAACTTATGCCTATGAAAGTAAATTCGATGGTCTGAATCTTTATTGTGATGCTCGTTTATCTGGCAATTTTTTAAGATTTATTAATCATGCCCCCGGTGTGGATAACCATCATGATAGAGAGCAGTCAAAACACATGCTACATGCGAATATTGAATCAGTGAATTATTATGTCAATGGCATCAAAATTGTTGTGTTTTCAGCCAACAGAGAGATAGAAAAAGGTGAGCAATTATTGGTTGATTATGGGAAAAAATATTTTCAAAATACGTCTTTTAGCCCATTTAAGGCCAAAGGGCATCGGCTGCTAGTGAAGACGATACGGAACAAATATCCTGCGGGTCTTAAATTAAACCATTTCAGTATCATGGCGGGCCAAGGGATAAAAGATGCACAAACGTATTTGTATGTAAGGCTCTTGATGATCATTGTTTTGATTTGTTTGTGTTTTTTGGGGCTCAATTTGATTTTATGATGCTTTTTGGGCACATCTTTGAAATACGATGACCGCTCCTGTGACTGCAAATAAGATGGGAATCATTAAGTCCATATGGATCCCTGTGAGCTCGAATAGGAGAATGATGGCAGTAATAGGCATTTTTTGAGCTGCTGCGAGAAAAGCCGCTGCTCCAACAATGGCATAAGCCCCAAGAAGCGTATTGGGTTCTAATAGATTCCAACACTTGCCAAGGAATACACCTAGCAATGCCCCTAGAGCAAGAGATGGCGTTAACATTCCCCCTTTTGCACCTACCCGTAGACTTGACCAGACAACAAGTGTTCTTAAAATAAGCAGAATGACGGTTAAATGGAATCCGACTGTTTCAAAAAACTCAAGTTGAGCGGGGCTTTTACCATTGCCCAATAGAGAAGGAAAATAAATGGCTAAAACGCCGATGATTATAAAATTGATGAGGGACAACACTGGCCGTTGCCAACCATTTTGTATTTTCCCATGAGCTTTGTTGGCTACATGAATAAATCCAAACGCATAAAAACCGATGATTGGACCTGCAAATATGGCCCAAATGCGTAATGAATCATTCACTTCATAGGGGCGGATGTGATATTGCAGTCCATGACCAAGACCAATCCATGAGACAGCGACTGCGATGGCTGAGGTGAGCATGGCTAAAATAAGCGTGCGGCCGCTCAAAGTGCATAATAGAACTTCCAGCGTATACATAGCTCCCCCTAGCGGGACGTTATATACTGCGCCTAATCCAGCTCCCGCAGCACAAGCTATCATGATTTGTGTATCTCGAAGACTAAGACCTATTTTATTACAAACCCAACCAGCAAACAGTGCACTGAGTTCACGAGGGGCCACTTCACGCCCCAATGGTGAGCCTAAAGCGATGGTCACGATTTGAAGCAAAATATGAATGAAAGTTGAGCCCAAGGGCATGTTGGGATGATTCGATCTGACGGCTTCTAGAATACTTACCAAAGGTTTCCCAAATCGATAAACGGCCCACCAGCCCACACCGGCAATCACACCGCATAGAGTAAGGATTAGGACTCTTCTTAGAGAAGATGAGGCTTCAACACCCTGAAGAAAAGTCTCTTGACTGATGATAGTATGAAGACTATATCCATAAGCAACATGTTGGATTTCATGCAGTAAAAGCACTAAACACATCGCTCCAAGACCTGAGCCTATCCCTATCACCATTGTGACAACGAGGAGTATGGGATACGATGTGGGTTTGTTTTGGCAGCTCTCTTTTACGAATTCCACGATTGATGCCCGATTGTTATGATAGTTTCATTCTACTGTTGGATGGTTAAACTTGAAAGAATTATGGATATTCATCACTTTAGGTTGCTTGACAGGGTGGGCCCATGCAACCACCGATGATCAAGCGGCCCTTGCAAACCCTGGTGCAGACTCTCCACCAAATATTGGTAATTTTGCGCTTCCAAGTCCCGATCAGCCTGGGCCTTTCCTTTCTTTTGGCCAAACACTCATCGGCAAAAATCATTTACAACTTGCCACAAATACGTTTAGTCCTTACCAAATTGGTGGGGCGTTTGACAATGTTGATGTCTCTTTGACTTATGGGTTTACAGATACGACATCTTTGTATTTTAATTATCCACTTATAGTGGATCCACACACTCGAACGCATCACTCCTCTAGTTTGTATGACATTAATTTGCAATTGGAACATGCATTTTTTACGGCAGGTGATCGCAACTATCAGGAGCAAGCGACCCTGGTGGGGGCAATCACTTTGCCTACGCGCGATGCTTCTTTTCTGGCTCAGAGGGTGCCTATCACTTATGGCGCACCCACCTATTTTTTAGGCGCTACTTACAATCGTACTTATGTAGATTGGTTATTTTTTGTGTCACCAGGGTATTTACTGACGACAACCAGCCATGATGTTCGCCAAGGATCGCAATTTCTTTATCAAGCGGGGATAGGACGGAATATTGTTTATGTCAGTGAACAATCAATTCTGTTTGGCTTGGTTGAGCTTGATGGGCAATATACTGAAAAAAACCAAACATTCGGACACAATCTCCCCAATACTGGCGGTAATATCATTGCTTTGACCCCGTCATTGTCACTGTCAACCAGTCGCTTTATTGCTCAGGCTGGCGTGGGTTTCCCTATTTTACAACAATTAAATGCTCGAGTTTAGCCATTTTTCCCTAATCCGTTCGCCCTGAGGAGCGTGCATAGCACGCGTCTCGAAGGACTAGATTCTAAATAGAAAACATCAAGACTATTTT
>JAKBCM010000027.1 GCA_021807845.1 Pseudomonadota bacterium | reverse complement strand
TTCCATCTTCAATAACAATAATCCTGTCCATATGTTTAATAGTTGAGAGACGATGAGCAATGGCAATGACAGTAGCATTATGGATATCCAGGATTGCATTAATTGATTTTTGAATTTCTTGTTCGGAAGCATCTGGTACCAAAGCAAGAAAAATAATCGACGATCCAATCGGATTCACAACAGGGAAAAGGGCCGCGAAAGAAAGAAGAATTGCTTGTATCAACTCCATTTGCTTTAAGACTCCATTTGGAAAATATCCAATACACCTTGAATTACAATATCATTTAATCACACGCTCTTCACGGCTTTTCTTTGCTAACTTTTTAATTATAAGCTACATTGCAGCATTTAAAGAGGTTGAACAAAGGCTCTCAATGCAAAAAATAACTCCTACTTTATTAACACTTATCTTATTTCTCATCGCGCTATTGCAGATGACAACAGACCTATACATCCCTTCACTACCAGCAATCACCAAGGACTTTGCAAGCCAAGCTGAAACTATTCAGCTCACTTTGTCCATATATATGCTTGGTATTGGTTTATCCCACCTATTCTATGGACCTATCTCAGATCGCATCGGTCGTAAAAATCCGATTCTTTTTGGGGTCGGGCTCAGTGCTGTTGGTAGCCTGATTTGTTTTTTTGCGCCTTTTTCAACTGTATTGATTATCGGGCGTTTTATTCAGGGATTTGGCATTGGTTGTTTTAATTCAGTGGGTCGCTCTTTGGCAAGAGATTTATTAACCGACCGATTACTTGCCAAGATGGGCTCTTATATTGGAATGGTCAGTGTGATTGTACTCGCTTTATCCCCCACGCTTGGCGGCTACATTCAAGAATATCTAGGCTGGCGAGCCAATTTTTTACTGTTACTGATTTTTGCCATCACAGCGCTTGTATTAACCTATTTCATTCTGCCTGAAACAAATCTTTACTGTAATCCTGATGCAACAAAAATAGCTGTCATGATACGAAACTATAAGACATTACTGTGTAGTCGGATATTTATGGGCTATACGCTTTGTGCATCTTTTGCAGGTGCCGGCCTCATTGGCTTCTTGACCATCGCACCTTTTTTATTGCAAGAACGACTGGGCCTTTCTCCCGTACAGTATGGTTGGCTCGCCTTTTATACAGCAGGCGCTATTTTTATCAGTGGATTTATTAACAGCAAACTCGTGTTACGTAAAGGCATCGCTCTGATGGTATTATGGGGCGCCATCATCATGTTCCTGGCTGGTCTTATCATGCTGGGATTTGTGTTATATGGGTACTTAAGTGTCTTGTCTATTATTTTACCCATTTTTATTTTTAGTATAGGAGCAGGATTTATCTTCATCAATGCGTTTGCAGGCGCTTTTGATCCTTTCCCCAAAATGGCTGGAACAACAGGCGCTTTATTTGGTTGCTTGCAAGATTTAAGTGCAGCACTTATCAGCACTTTGATGGCTGCAATAGCTGCGAATAGTGAATACTTATTAGCGGTTACATTGGTCATCCTGGGGGCTTTTTCGCTTTGCGCCTGGAAATTCTTGGCAGCATGGACACCTGATGAAGTCAATCATTGATGTAGAGTAAAACAGACTTCGTATCACAACGAACACAACTACTTTTACAAGCTATCTTGTCTTCAGATATGCGGATTTGTCCACGCCCAATCCAAATATCTAACATCGGTTGTAATGCTTCTTTCTCAATATGGAATTCACGAACCAGTTGCTCCATGCTCACCACTTTCTGAATACGGATAAAATCAATGAGTTGCAGCAGCATTCTGACCTCCTGCTCCCTTGTTCAACAGTCTAAAAACAATCCCCAGGAGCAATGTAAAAAAGACAGCGCTTAAAACACATAGGATGGTTTGCTCTGGATGACGCATCATGGTCATCAGCTGATAAAACAAGACGGCCACTACATACGCAACAATCAATGACCAAGTGATTGAAAAGCACATGAGTCGGCGGCTAGCTTCTTGTTTGATAGCAGCCATGGTCGATACACAGGGAATGTAGAGTAAAATAAAAAGTAAGTAGGCATAGGCCCCTATTTTGCCGTCAAAATGTTGATACATCACGCCATAGGTAGACTGAGATACGAGGCTTTTGCGAGCACTCGCAAGGATTGGATTCATCAAAGCGTCACCTAACCCAGCTAGATTATGAGGGATTGACCAAAGAGCCGTTTGCAATGCGCCAATGAAGTCAAAGTGCACGATGGTTGAAGGTTCAATGGTGTTTCCTAACTGTGCGTATAACGTACTTAAAGAGCCGACAACCACCTCTTTGGCCAGCATCCCAGACAATAAACCTACCGTGGCTGGCCAGTTATCACCATAAATGCCCATGGGAGAAAAAATAGGAGTTAACCATTGACCAATGAGGGATAATACCGATTCATGGCCAATTTCCCCCATAGAGACACTCCCATGAATAGTCAATGCGTTCATCCCTCCAAGAACCACACAGACAGGAACAATCACTTTACCTGCCCGCCAAATGAAATAACGCAATCGCAAAGACGTTTCTTTCATTAATCGGTGTAAGGTAGGTCGATGATAGGAAGGCAATTCCAAAATAAGAGGAGAAGCTTTGCCTTGTAACATCGTTTTTCTCAACAAAAATCCAGTCAAGATTGCCATGAGGATCCCAACCAGATAAAGCGAAAACACAATATTTTGTCCACCATGTGGAAAAAATGCCGTCACAAATACCGCATAAATAGTCAAACGTGCACTACACGACATAAATGGACTCATCAATACAGTCAACAGTTTATCTTGGGAAGAGTCTAAGGTTCGTGCGGCCATGATTGCAGGAACGTTACAACCAAAACCCACAATCATCGGGACAAAAGCCTTTCCGGGCAAGCCAAGTTTTTGCATGACCTTATCGACCACAAATGCTGCCCGGGCCATATAACCTGAAGTTTCCAACAGGGATAGAAAGAAAAACATGGATGCAATCACAGGGATAAAGGTCAAAGTTGTATTGATTCCCTTGCCCACTCCATTTGCAAACAAAGCAACGAGCCATTTAGGCATATGAAGTTCATTGAGCAACCATGCACTGCCTTCTACAAAAATAGCATTGGTACTGATATCAAAAAAATCTTGAAAAGCTCCCCCTATATTGATTGCAAACAAAAACATCACATACATCATGGCAAAAAATATGGGTAGCGCCCAAAATCGATGCAACACAATCCTATCTAACTTTGCAGTAAAGTACTCACTCGCATCAGAGCGCTTCTTCTGAACCAAAGTGACCACCTCATGCACACGATGATAGCGAGCATCAGCCATAAGCACATCGAGATCTTTCATCGTTCTGAAGCGCTCTAAAAAAGATTTATCTTCTTCTTTCATCAATATCGTATCACCTTCGAGCACACGACAAGCGATGTATTGAACAAGATGAGAAGGATAGTCATGCAAAAGCAAAAACGACTCTAGTGTTGATAATACCTCTTGAACTGAGGCTGGAAGTGCCAATGGAAAAAGCCTGTTCTCATCACTCCCCTTTTCATAAGAAGACTTCCGATCACTCAAACTTAAAATGGCTTGCTGTAATTCGGCTATCCCTATGCTTCGATGTGCTTGCATCACCACGACAGGACAATTCAATTGCTTAGATAAAGCCTGAGGGTCAATTGTAATCCCTTTCAGAACAGCAAGATCTATCATATTAAGCACAACAATCAAAGGCTGACCCAACTCCAACAATTGTGTCGTCAGATATAAATGACGCTCCAAATGGCATGCATCTAACACATTAATTAATATATCGGCCTCTTGAGTGATCACAGCGCGGGATGCAATCTGTGCATCTTGACTAGAACTCTCATTCGAAGAAACCAAAGAATAAAGGCCAGGCAGATCAGTGATTTTGATCTCTTCATGAAAGATGGTAAACAGTCCTGTTTTTTTTTCTACCGTAACCCCAGGCCAATTACCCACCCGCTGCCTATCACCGGTGAGCGCATTGAATAATGAAGTTTTACCAGAATTAGGATTACCCACCAACATGACCTGGGTCATACACGCTCCCACTGTAAATAACAGGCTTCATTCTTGCGTAAGGCAACTGATGTTCCACGCACTTCAACTTGAATAGGGCAACCCAAAGGAGCTACTCGTATGACTTGAATCTCAACACCACGAGTAATCCCCAATGACAACAATTTTTGTCGGTAAATAACATCTGTTTGACCGAAATCAATCAGCCGAACGCGATCACCATTGAGAAAATCTGCGATTGTTAACATATCCTATTTGACTATGCATCATGAAAAATATAGTTTAACACAAATGGTATCGATAATCATTCTCATTTGCTAAAATGATGAATTTAGTCGGCGTTGATGTCTTTGGCCATAATCTGCCGATTGCATTTCCTCTAGTCGACTCAAAGTCCGTTGGAATTCATGAACCATTTCACCCTCTACGTAGAGTGCTTTAAGCTCTCTTGCTGCTGAAATAACGAGCTGGATCCCTCTGTCATACATCACATCGATGAAATGGATGAATAAAATAACCTTGAGCGTATCGTTTTTTGTTAACGATGGAATATCACTCAGAAATACCGTATCAAAACGATCCGCTATCTCAAGATAATCTAATTGAGACCTTGGCATATTACAAATATTATCAAACTGAAACCAAACGGCACGATCTGAGCATTTTACAGAGGGGATCATGCGATTTTGCACCGACAGGATAAGTCCCTCTTGTATGTTAGAGGCAATCGCCGAAAATTGTTCACTCATGATCTGCAGCACTTTTTGATCCAATGGAAAAAGATAAGCATGCTGCAATGGAGTACGGCCCAATCGATAATCCCTCTTTTCTGCCAAAGTTAAGACTTCACAATGCTCTTGAATCAACTCTATTGCAGGCAAAAATCGGTCTCTTTGCGGACCATTTAGATAAAGTTTATCTGGAGGAATATTGGAGGTTGCAACCAAAACAATACCTTCTTTAAAAAGAGCTTGGAGGAGCTCAGCTAATATCATCGCATAAGCTACGTCATACACCATGAACTCATCAAAGCACAACAGTTTGATCTTTTTGGCAAGCTGCTTGGCAATCTGTTTCAATGGATCTTTTTTGCCTTGTAAACTTCTTAACTTGGCATCAATTTGTTGCATAAAATGATGAAAATGAAATCGAGCTTTATGATGATGACTCACTTGTTGGTAAAATAAATCGCCAAGATAAGTTTTCCCCACCCCCACAGGTCCGTGTAAATAAACGCCCTTGATTAGGGTTGTTCGCCATCGACCGTACCAAGCAGAGGATTTTCTGAGCTCATCAGCCACCCTTTGTAAATGCACCAACACCTCTCGTTGTCCCTCGTCATGATTGATTTCACCGCTTTTCACTGCGGCATTATATTCATCCAGCAAGGTCATATAACCTCCATATAGGATTGGATGGTATCAAGAAGGCGTGATTTTAATTCGATTAATTTTCCATGAAAAAAATGACCTGTTTCAGCAAACATGAGTAAAGGAAGAGGAGGCGATTCTTGGTTGCTGAAATTCTGAACCAGCTCATAAGGCACAACGTCATCATCCACACCTTGGATAATGACCCAAGGAGAAGGATGAGGTGTAAATTCGCGATAATTGTAATGATGGACCGGTGGAGCAATGGTCAGCAATAAAGCACTGTTGCTTTGAGATGCCGCTCGATAGGCAACATATGAGCCAAAAGAAAATCCCGAAAAAAGCAATTTGGTCCCTGGGTGCTCTTTTAAGATTTGAGAGGCCAAAAATAGCATATCTTCACTTTCACCGATCCCCTCATCAAACGTTCCAGCAGATTGTCCAACTCCTCTAAAATTAAATCGAATACTGGCAATATGAAGCTCTTTATAAACACGGGCCAAAGTAGTAACCACTTTGTTATTCATCGTGCCTCCTTGCAAAGAATGAGGATGCCCGAGAATAGCAAAGTATGCTCTGTTGACCTGGTCAGGGACTGTCATGACACCTTCAATAAGGCCAGCAGGTCCCAAACAAGAAAAAGGATGCTCACCTGGAGTATTTGATTGTTCAGTGAATATCATAAAAAATCAGCTCATTCATTTTGTAATGAGCTGAATATATCACCAAATTAAGTTGAAAGCGTCAGAATGTATGACCTTCAATTTAGAAAAATATCAATATAAAATGGAAATGGGGCTTCAAAAACCAAACCTCTCATTCACCTATACTTGGAAAGACAGTGGCATTACTTTTAAAGTGCATCATCACTTTTTGTTTTTTATCAACCTATGTTTCACCTATATATGCCATTCCTCCCCCTGAGACCTTGGCTTTATTAGGAGGCAGTCTTATTTATCCAGGGTTTTTAATATTTGGTGTGTTGTCTTTGATAGTGAGATACGTCTGGGTCAAAACAAAATTATTCTTATGGTATCGCCTCCATTTTACGAAGATCATCTGCTTCATTTTACTATTTTCTGTTCATGTCCCCAATCATTGGTTTATTCAAAATGATCCTGTGACTCTAAAAACAATCAAAGAGTGGCAACATTCAGATGCGAAACCCATATTCATTGATGTGCGCGATAAAAAATCATATAACACCGTCCATTTGCTTGGATCCCTTTTTTTTCCACTGGGTCGTGGTCTTCTGACTTATTTGAAGATGAATAAAGATAAGCACATGATCCTATATTGTAACTTTGGAGCATCATCATCCACTTTATTTGGATTAGAAGGTCAGTCATTATTGAAACAAGCGCTGGCTGAAAAAAGACTGTTTTATTTACCGGGTGGTATTCATCAGTTAGTGACATTAGGGCAAGACATTAACATCCCCTATGTGAGCAGTATCCCTGAAAACTATGCAAAATTTTTATTAGAAAAACCAAGATTTACCGAAATTCAAATCGCTGATAACTCACCATCAACACAAACACAATTGAGACAAGCCTATGAAAAGGCGATAGCCGCACATCATATTCCCATCATAAATACTAAATTGGCTTACGATTCTGTCGCCCAAATGTTAGAGCCACTGAACATTTCTCATGTTTTTTTTACAACGACCCATCCCTCTGAACCGTACCCGTTCCATAGGCTATTGTGGGTTGTTTTTTTCTCTTTTTCTGCCTTTTTTGCACTTCGCCTCAGAGAGTTCTTCCAGAGTATATTCGCCACCCCCAGTACTCTTTATCCATGGATATATATGTTTTTCAGTATGATGATGAGTATTCTTATTCTGCCGCTAGAGCTCTCTCATTTTTTCATCCCATTTGATTTTGAGTTGCATGAGCTAAACGCCGACTTTCCTATGCAAATCCAATATCTATGTGCTGTATATGCATTATTCGGCTTTGTGGTGTGGATGCATCTCCTTTATCCCGATAGAAAACGTTTGAATATTCACATCCTCAGACTACGCCAGTTTTTTGTGCCACTCCCCCCTACCCAAACCTTTCATTTTCCCAAAATGCGAGACCTAGGTATCGTTATCGGCGCTGTTTCTGTGGTTCATTTATTCAAAATTTCATTGCCTAGTCTTGTGATCCTTAGTTTATTTTTGATGATTCCTCTTTGCGTAGACCTGGTGCTTTACTCATTGATATGTCGATTTAAATACACACCGGAACAGACCATAACCTTATTAAAGCGATGTGGTTATGGATGTTGTCCAGGAAAAGAGGCGTTTATCCAGTTAAATACACACCATGACCGAGAAATAGGAAAGATTCACCTTATCATTGGCAATCAATCAGCTTCTTTAGGATTATTTACAGGTCAAATCGTAAGCGATTCAGGCGATTTATTTTTGCAAAACGTACAAATAGAAGAGTCGACTCTGATGGACTATAGTCATCTCATTCGAAGTCTATTGCTTTTTTTTCAACAGGATTTTTTGCTTCAGTTGGATCACGATGGGAATATCATCTCATTGAATCTTGTTCATAATCATCAAGAAGCAAGCGTCGTTAATAGACATCTCTTATTAAAACATCACCAAACTTTTCCGGGGAAACCCTCCGAAAAACGCTTCTCTTCTGTGAGCTTTCAAGAAGTGTTTTCAAAACCAACCCCATTAATGGTTGATCTCTTACAATGTCGGTGGGGTAAAAAAGGAGGATATTATCAATCTTTGTATAAACTTGGATTATTACTGAAGTCCGATGAGAAAACCAAAGAGCAATGTTTTGCTTTATCTCATCACCTCTATCTTGATAAATCATTTGAGAAAGAAATATTCTCAGAACGTAGATGGCTCTCTCAAATCAGAAAAAAAATAGTAGATATGAGATTTCATTTGGCTATTGAAAGCCTCTTTGAAGATTATCATACCATCATATTACCAAGAACCGAGTTAAGACTTGCAAAGCTTTCTGAGTCTATAGACAAACCGCTCTCTTTTTATCAATTAAAACGAGTCATCAATAAAGCCTTGAGAGCCCTTTATCAGGAAAGTGGGATGTGGCAGAGCTATAGTAGTTTGCTCAATCAACATGCCTTTCAGACATTACAAATGGCGACAGTACAATCTTCTGCTGATTTGGCTCATTTTATTCAAGCGCCGCCTCACTCATGGCATACATTACCCTTGCCTTCTTATTATGAGTTTTCAGAAAACATAAGCGATTTCAAGTGTATCCATCCCAAAAATGAACTCAAAGAGACACATCAGCTGAGCGATGAACAACACGTTTTTTTAAAAACTGAACTGATCCGAACCAACCTAAGGCAACTCCAATTAAAAGAATGGCAATTGATCAGTTTATTATTAGAAAAATGTCAAAACAAACTAAACCTGCCTATCCCTTTGGCCTATCTCACCATAGATGATTTTCTTCATTTACCTGCGGATAGAATGAAACTTCTGAGTTTATTACAGCATCGTTATGATGATTGGCTGATTCAAAATAAAATTCCATTCCCTGACTCCTTTTCTTTCGAGGATCTTGAGAGCGCCTCATCCACATCAAGGAACGAAAAAGAAGAGGAAAAAATCATTCCAGAGGCCATCAGAGTGGCAGGAAATCAACCGATCATTATGGGGCATGCCGTCCTATTTCAAGACTATTTGGTGCTGAATCAATTACCGAAAGGTAGCATTCTCGTAGCGGATAACCTATTACCCGAACAAATCATTGCCTGCCAGCATCTCCAAGGCATCATCCTCAAAAAAGGGGGGTATTTGAGCCATAGCGCTATCATTGCCCGAGAAAAAAACATAGCGATGATTGCTCAATTTCCTATCTCTAACATCAAAGACCAATCCATATTAATCATAGAAAATAGCCATCAAGTCAACGTATTAAAAAATAACATATTAGACTGGGCGTTTTTAGATGGGATGCTTCACACATCCTTCATCGGCCATAAGGCGCAACGTTTAGCCATGATGAGTCAAAGAGGCTTTCATCTTCCTCAAACCATTATTTTAAAACATGAGTCGGTAAAAAAGATTCATCGATGGGTCACGATAAAAGATATCCAAAATCAAGCTGATTTAGAATCAAAAGCAATAGATGAGGCATTGTTGGCGCTCTTTAACGTCATATCCAAAATAGGAACCCCAATCATTGTTCGCTCCTCAACCAACGTTGAAGACAGTAGTGATTATAGTTATGCAGGTCTCTTTTATTCCCAAGCAGGAATTGAAACCTGTGATGATCTCACCTTTCATATTCATGCGGCGTACCAAAATGTATTAGATACTTCAACCGTCATAGGACAATACAGTCATGAAACAGAAATCTGTTTAAACTTAATGCTCCAGCCTTATATTAAGGCCCAATGCGGCGGAGTATTGTTTACTCAAAGTTCAATCCCAGGAATGATGCAAGTAGAGATTTCCCAAGATGGCGCGATGGGCGTCACTGAAGGAAGTGCTCATATCACGTCCCTACACATCAATGAAGAGGGGCAAGCATTTCCTGTGATGGGTGATAAGAACATTTTAAGCACACAACAATACCAAATGTTATTTCATTTGGGTCGTGACATTCAGGCCTTGTTTGGCAAACCTCAAGACATAGAATGGGTCATCAAAGACCAACAGTTTTATATTTTGCAAAGTAGAGATATCAGCAGCACTCAATGCGATCCCATTTTTGAACAAAACAAACACAGTTTTGTGCAAATAAATGCTATCTCGACTGAGTTCAGTAATGCATAAAGCCTTTTTTTTTCGTAAACTATGCATGATTCTAGAAAAAGCAAGATGTAGGCGCATTGACTCTATATGAGCAGTGACATTATTCAATTACTTTTAGAGGACTTGATCCATGAGACAGGTACCTGATTCAAATATAAACCCTGATGTTTCTTTATGTGTTGCTATTGTTCATATGAGCTTCCTAGAGGGGGGCTTGTCATGAATATCCTTGATTTCAAAAATAAAAAAATTCAACAGACAAAAATCAGCATGTTGACTTGTTATGATTATCCTTCTGCGCGCATTGTGAGTGAATCAAAGATTGACTGCGTATTGGTTGGTGATAGCGTGGCGATGGTTGTCCATGGTTATGACAGTACCATTATGGCAACGATGGATATGATGATCATGCATACAGAAGCTGTTGCACGAGGGATAGGTTCGCAATTTATCATCACTGATCTGCCATTCCTTTGCCATCGCGCTTCCATCTCTGAAACCATTCAAAATGTCCGAAAATTACTTCAGGCAGGGGCTCATGCTGTTAAAATTGAAGGAGCTGATGCCGAAGTATGTCAAACCATTCAGCACTTGGTCACCTCCGGAATCCCTGTCATGGGACATATTGGTTTAATGCCTCAATCTATTTTGCAATTGGGTGGTTATAAAGTGCAAGGGAAAGAGGAAGAGCAAGCGATCCAGTTGCTGAAAGAAGCAAAACGTTTAGAAGAAGCTGGATGCTTTGCTTTGGTTCTTGAATGTATCCCCAGCAAACTGGCAAACATCATCACCCAAGCGCTATCTATTCCGACCATCGGCATAGGGGCCGGGGCTGAAACTGATGGGCAAGTATTGGTCTGGCATGACATGTTAGGATTAGAGACCAAATTCAAACCGCGTTTTGTAAAGCAATTTGCCGACGCCAAAGAAGTGCTGCTGTCTGCCATTAACGCGTATGCGCTGCAAGTTGAACACACTCACTTCCCAACTCACGAACACGCTTTTTAAGGCATTTTTTTATGCAAATTTTTCGCGATCTTCATGCTTGGCGTCAATTTCGTCAAACTTTAGCCCCAGAACAATCCCTTGGCTTTATACCGACCATGGGAAATTTACATCTGGGGCACGTGTCTCTTTTCAAAACCTGTCAGGAAGAAAATGATCGCACAGTTGTCAGTATTTTTGTCAATCCTACCCAATTTAATGACAAACATGATTTCGTGAACTATCCAAGAACACTAGATACGGATCTTCAGCTCCTTTCAGAAACAGGCGTCGATTATTGTCTTCTTCCCCAAGAAGACTCTATCTATGCTGATGGTAAACACTTTCAGCTCATTGAAAATAAGCACAGCCTGATGATGGAAGGCAAACAAAGACCAGGTCATTTTACTGGTGTATTAACCATTGTCATGAAGCTCTTCAATCTCATTAAGCCACATCGTGCATACTTCGGTGAAAAAGATTACCAACAACAACAACTCATCCGTGACATGGCAATGGCATTTTTCATGGATATCGAAGTCAAATCTTGCCCTACCATTCGTGAAGCAAGTGGACTTCCCTATAGTTCTCGCAATCATCGCTTAAATCAACAACAACGCCAACTAGCAGAACAGTTTGCACGTATTTTTCAACAAAAAAATATGCCTAATGAGTCATTACGACATCAACTCAATGCATTAGGCATTGAAGTTGAATATCTTGAAACCCATGAAGAAAGACGCTTTATCGCCGTCAAAATTGGCGATATTCGCTTAATTGACAATCAAAGGGTCTCACATGGCTAGGTAGGTGATGGTCCGTGCCTATCCTCTGCAAGGCTCTCAGCTGCGGCGGCCTTCTGTTTGGCGCGTAATTCTGCCATCTTTTTAGCCGTTTTCTCTTTTGCTATTCTGACTCTGTCTGATTCAGCTGGTCGAGGGGTAGGAGCTGCTAAGAAACCTATTGTTTGTAACGCAGTTGTTGCAGCAGATTGATCAACGTCTATTTTTGCTTTTTTTGTGGCTAAGGCAACTAATTTTTCTTCTGCCATGTCTATCAATTTTTTGAATTGACTATAGCGCGAATAGTTCACTTCCATGGTTCTCACATGATAATCAGAGCTCGTTGCATTAGGGCCCATTTGTCTAAACAAATCAAATTGTCCAACAGATTCTTGATTGACAAATAATTCTATTGTTTCAGAATCGAGTGAGCGATATTGATATGTTCTAACGATATCGTCCTGAAACTCTGCTGCTGTAGCAGAAGCCTCTTTTTTCTCAATACCCGAAATAGCCATGTAACG